>JBBSHP010000019.1:0-15583 GCA_038232555.1 Bryobacterales bacterium | reverse complement strand
TCGCTGCAGTGTCCCGTTTTGCGGGCACCTTGCTGGCGCGGATGCCTGCTCAGCCGACCGTACTCACTGGTGATACCTTCCACCTCGTGATTGATTCGAATCCAGCAAACTTTACCGGAAAAAATTCCCGAGCGACCTCTGTCAACGGACTGGTTCCCGGCCCGATCCTCAAATGGAGAGAGGGCGATACCGTCACACTCTCGGTAACCAATCGGCTCCCGGAAGCCACATCCATTCACTGGCACGGCATTCGTTCGCCTGCGGGAATGGATGGTGTACCGGGTCTGAGTTTTCGCGGTATTCTCCCGGGCGAAACCTTCGTCTATAAAATCCCGGTACGGCAAAATGGCACCTATTGGTACCACAGCCATAGCCGTTTTCAGGAGCAGACCGGCTTGTACGGGAGCCTCATCATTGAGCCCCGTGACAAAGATCCAATTGAGTTCGACCGCGACTACGCCGTAGTTTTGTCGGACTGGACCGATCAGAATCCAGAAATCGTTTTTGGAAACTTGAAGAAACAAAGCGATTACTATAATTTTCAAGAACGCACTGCCGGCACATTTTTGAAGGATGTGAGGAGCAAAGGTCTAGCGTCGACTGTGTCCAATCGCCTGATGTGGGGACGCATGAACATGACCCCAAACGACATTTCGGACGTCACTGGTTCTACGTATACCTACCTGATCAACGGGAAACCTCCCTCTGAAAATTGGACGGCGCTTTTCGACCCGGGGCAGCGGATTCGTCTGCGGTTCGTCAACGCATCTTCCATGACCTTCTTCGATATACGCATTCCAGGGCTGCAGATGACCGTTGTGGCCGCAGATGGCAATCCCGTACAACCGGTTGCCGTGGATGAGTTCCGTATGGGTGTTGCTGAGACCTACGACATCATTGTCGAACCGAAGGGCGACGCTGCGTACACCCTCTTTGTGGAACCGGAGGCCCGCGACGGGTTTGCGAGAGGAACCATCGCGCCCCGTCTTGGCATGACAGCACCCCTTCCCGCTTCCGATCCGGCACCGATGCGCACGATGATTGATATGGGTATGGCAGGCATGGGAAAAATGGGCGCCATGGGCAAAGCTTCCGGAATGGGCGAAATGGCCGGAATGGGCCAAATGAATGGTAAAGGCCGCGGTGGAAACCATCAGATGATGCCAATGCCGAAAGCTGCGGATGCCTCGGCCAGTTCCAGCGCATTCGGAGCAACCGCGTTCCCGCAGCCCGGCCCGTCAACTAGCCGTCTGATGCCGCCTCCCGGTTACGTGCCGCCTCACCCAGTGACCGAGCCCAAACCTCATCGGCCGCTGCACATGGGCCCGACGGTCAACAACGTGGCCATGCACCCCACTTCCCGCCTGGATAAGCCCGGCGACGGTCTCAACGGGAATGGCCGGCGCGTTCTCACCTACGCTGACTTGAAAGCGGTATACCGCGGCGTGGATGGTCGCGAGCCTAGCCGCGACATCGAACTTCACCTATCGGGCAACATGGAGCGCTACATCTGGGGTTTCGACGGCCAGAAGTTCTCCAGCGCGGAGCCGCTGCACATGGCCCTCGGTGAACGCGTGCGAATCATCCTGGTCAACGACACGATGATGGAACACCCGATACACTTACACGGCTTGTGGAGTGAATTGGAGAACGGACACGGCGACTATTTGCCGTACAAACATACGGTCATTGTCAAGCCTGGGGAACGAGTTAGCTATCTTGTCAGTGCCGATACACCGGGCCGCTGGGCTTATCATTGCCATCTGCTGTATCACATGGAGGCCGGCATGTTCCGGGCGGTAATCGTCTCATGAAGCTGGCCCCCTGTTTGATGTTTTCTTTCCTCGCCATCGCGGCGCTCCCAACATGGCCCCTTGATGCCCAGAGTCAATCGGAGACCGGTACAGATCCGTCGAAACCGGTTCCGTCGGACTGGCCTTCGCCCATCGACGACAGCCGCATTCTCAACCGGGTAATCTTCGACCAGTTGGAGGGTCGTACCAGCGGCCCCGACACCGCATTCCGGTGGGACGGTCAGGGTTGGGTCGGAACAGACCGCAACAAGCTCTGGATAAAGTCAGAAGGGACCGTTTCGCGGGGCCGGGTTGGTGACGGTGATACGGAAGCTTTATACGACCGGCCAATTCCTCGTCTGCGCTACTTCGATTGGCAGGCGGGTGTTCGCGTGGACTTGGACTCTGGTCCCAGACGCACATGGGGCGCAGTCGGCATCGAAGGGCTCGCTCCCTATTACTTCGACTTCGAGCCGACTCTGTACTTCCGGGATGGCGGACACATGGCGGCGCGAGTGGCGGGATCTTACAACATGCTGATTACTCAGCGCCTGATTCTGCAGCCGCAGCTCGAGATGAATTTCTATAACAAGGACGACCCTGCACGAGGGCTTGGATCGGGCGTCTCCGATCTCGACAGCGGCCTCAGGTTGCGCTACGAATTCTCGAGAAAGTTTGCGCCCTATGTTGGTTTCACCTACTCCGAAAAGTTTGGCAACACCGCGGAATACGCACGTCAGTCAGGCGAGCCTGTACATGCTCCCCGTCTCGTATTTGGCGTTCGCACATGGAGGTAGAGGTGCTAGACACTTAGGCTGACCCGGGCGAAAAAGGTGCCGGTCAGAAGCACGGGTGATCGTCAACAGTCTGGCAGTGCTGCCAGAGACTAAGACAAAGGAGAAAGTCATATGAGTTGTTGTAAAGACAAGATGGAACCGGTTGAGACAGATTCGTGCTGCACGCCGCGCGAGACAGCACAGCATGCCGCGCGGGCGATGCGCAAGACGGGCTGCGGGTGCGCGCCCGTTGTGGAGGACACCCAGAGCCGTCGCTTGGTGGGCGTCGTGACCGAACGTGACATGTGTCACAGCGTAGCGGCCGATGATCGGAGGGCCTCTGACGTTCCCGTTGAAGAGATTATGCGTCCTGCGTCCTCCTGCTGCGGCCTGGATGAATCCCTGGACGACGCCCGGCGCAAACTTGACACACACCAGGCGACGAGTCTGCCCGTTGTAGACAAGGCCGGCTGTTGCCACGGAACAATTAGCTCTCACCACTTGGGAAAAACGTAGCATCAACAACAAGGAAAGCATGGCGAAGGCATGCGCCGCGATTCGGGGACCAAACCACCACTTATAAGCCAGTGAGGACTCGCCGCGATTTGATTGATCCTAGTCGTCGCCGCCGAGTCGTAAAAGAGATCGTCTGTGTCACCGACAATGCCCGCTGAACCGGCTACCTTGCCCGTGTTGTATGTATGGCTAGGATCTGGGCGGGGCTCCGGCCTGATGAAGCAGGTGAAAAGCAGGGTACGGGCTCAATGAAGCCCACGTTGGCTTAGACACTAACATTCCCGCTCCTGCGGCATCTCCCGCATCGGACATGGCCGATACCATGCTACACTCTGCAGCTACGTGTTGTCATGCATTACTCGCGGCCCGACCAGAAGGGATCGTAGGTACTGCCTTTACAACAATCTGGAGCAAAGGAGCGCAGCCCGTAACAACTCCGCTAACTCTCTGGTTCTTCTTCGTCACCTGGTTCGGAACCAGGAGGCTGGAGGTTCGAATCCTCTTGCCCCGACCAATCTCTCCCTCTTAAATAATCTTCTTGGGCTCAAGTCGGCTCCATCCTGGCTGTGACACAGGTGGGCACACCTGCGACGATGGAAAAGTGAAAAGCTATCGCAAAGAGCTTTGGTTCGAGGCGCCCTCGCGGCGCGCGTTTATCAACATCACTCCGGATGTGCAGACGTGCTTGCGGGAAAGCAGTGTTTCAGAAGGACTGGTGCTCGTCAACGCGATGCACATCACCGCCTCCGTGTTTATCAACGACGATGAACCGGGTCTGCACGCCGATTATGAGAAGTGGCTGGAGGAACTGGCGCCGCACCAGCCCGTTTCGCACTACCGGCACAACCAGACGGGCGAGGATAACGCAGATGCACACCTCAAGCGGCAAGTGATGGGACGCGAGGTGGTGGTGGCCGTCACGGCAGGCAGTCTCGATTTTGGCCCGTGGGAACAGATTTTCTACGGCGAGTTCGACGGCCGCCGGCGCAAACGAGTGCTGGTCAAGATCATCGGCGAATGATTCGAGCGATGACAGCCCATGACGTCGCTGCCGGACTGCATTTATGCCGTGCGAGTGGGTGGAACCAGCTTGCGGGTGACTGGCAGGCGTTTCTGGATTGGGACCCGCCCCGATGCCGGGTAGCGGAGTGCGAGGGGAAAGTGATCGGGACGGTGGCCAGCTTGCGGTATGGGGAGTGTTTCAGTTGGCTGTCAATGGTTCTGGTTGATCCGGATGAACGTGGGGCCGGAGTCGGCACGCGCTTATTCCAGGAGGGCCTGGCCATGATAGGAGAACATTGCGTAAGGCTGGATGCAACGTCATTGGGCCGTCCGATCTATGCGCGAAGGGGGTTCGTCGATGAATATCCAATCACACGCATGATGGCGAACGTCGATGCGGCCGCGGTTACCGGTGGGAAGGGCGCTCGCCCTATGAATGCGGGGGATCTGGCCGCAGTGCTCTGGTACGATCGCGCGGTCTTCGGCGCGGATCGCGGCCGCTTGCTGCTTCGGTTATTTGCAATGGCGCCCGCTTATGCGTGGATTGCTGGAGAAGCTCCGCACCTGCAAGGCTATTGCTTGGGCCGGCCGGGCTTCCTGTACGAACAAATCGGCCCCTTGGTGGCCCACGACGACCGGATTGCCCAGGACCTGCTGGGTGCCTGCTTGCAATCCCAAGGTGGCAAAAAAATTGCCGTTGATATTCCGGAGTTCCACCCGGGCTGGCTCTCCTGGTTGAACGCGCGGGGATTTTCGCCCGCACGTTCATTCGTGCGCATGCGCCGCGGCGATAATGCCTGTTTAGGCCAGCCAGAGCGGATCTACGCCATTGCCGGACCGGAGTTTGGATGAGCGAAGCAACGCTGCAACCGATCCGTGATGTGGCCCAACTGGAAGACGCGCTTTCCAGACCCTCACCTGCCGATGTCGATTCCATGGGCGCACTTTCGGGCGACGTAATGGTGCTCGGGGCGGGCGGCAAGATGGGGCCTTCGCTCGCGAAGCTGGCCCGCCGCGCTGCAACGGAATCTGGCGTTTCACGAAGCATATTAGCCGTGTCCCGATTCACTTCCCCGCTCGCGCGTGACGACCTGGAAGCCGCTGGTGTTCGGACAGTGTCTTGTGATCTGATGAAACCCGGGGAGGTCGATCGGCTTCCCGATTGCGAAAACGTGCTCTACCTGGCGGGCCGTAAATTCGGCTCGGCGGGCCGCCCGGATCTCACTTGGGCCACCAACGCCGTGTTGCCGGCCTGGGTCGCGCAGCGTTTTAAGAAAAGCCGCATCGTTGCGTTTTCCACTGGGAACGTTTACCCATTCAGTGCGGTGCCGTCGCGCGGCTCGCGCGAGAGCGACCCGCCTGCGCCGGTGGGGGAGTATGCGCAGTCCTGTCTGGCGCGTGAGCGGGTCTTTGAATATTATTCGCGTGAAAATGGTACACCTTGCGTGCTGTTGCGCCTGAATTACGCCGTGGATCTTCGGTATGGCGTGCTGTCCGATATCGGGCGAAAAGTACTCGCCAATGAGCCAGTAGATCTCGGTGTCCCGGCGTTCAACGTGATCTGGCAAGGCGACGCCAATTCGTACGCGCTGCGAGCGCTGGGACTGTGTTCGTCTCCACCTTTCACGCTCAACGTGACCGGGGCGGAGTCTCTCTCCGTACGCGCGGTAGCAGAGTACTTTGCGAGGCGCTTCGGAAAACCGTGCCGCTTCCATTCACCAGAAGGACCATCGGCGCTCCTGAGCGACCCGTCGCTGTGCTTCTCCGTTCTGGGGCAACCCACGATCTCATCTGAAAAACTCCTGGAACTGCAAGCAAACTGGATTGAGTCGGGAGGCCCCGCACTCGGCAAACCCACTCACTTCGAAGTCTCGGACGGCAAATTTTGATGGGACATCCTTCCGGTTGTCCGCTTCACCTGGATGTACAACGGATTCTACGGAAGGGCGTAGCGATTCCAGCGCACCCCCTGGCACTCGACGCAAACCGCAAGCTCGACGAACGCCGTCAAGTGGCACTCACCCGGTACTACTGCGAGGCAGGCGCCGGAGGAATTGCCGTAGGGGTACACACCACTCAGTTCGCGATTCGCGATCCACGCGTCGCGTTGTACGACCCGGTCTTGCATCTCGCAGCGCAGGCCATGCGAGAACACGAAAGCCGCTCAGGCATGCGGCTGGTGAAGGTAGCGGGAATCTGCGGTCAGACCGCACAAGCGGTTCGCGAGGCTCGCTTGGCCCGCGATGCAGGCTACGACCTCGGCTTACTCAGTTTGAGCGCCATGCCTTCCGCGAGCATTGATCATTTGATCGCGCACTGCCGAACCATCGCGGCGGAGATACCGTTGTTCGGTTTCTATCTACAACCCGCTGTCGGCGGACGGGAGTTGCCATTCACTTTCTGGCGCGAGTTTTGTCTCATCCAGGGAGTCTGCGCTATCAAAGTAGCGCCGTTCAATCGCTATCAAACATTGGACGTGATTCGTGGGCTAGCGGAGAGCGGCCGGGCCGCTGACATCGCCCTGTACACCGGAAATGACGATAACATCATTCCCGATCTAATCAGCGAGTTTCCGATCGGCACGGAGCGGCTGCGCTTTGCAGGAGGACTGCTGGGCCAGTGGGCGGTTTGGACCAAGCGAGCTGCCGAGCTGATCGAAGAAGTACATCGCAGCGATTTAGAGGGAGGCCGGAGCACTCTGCAACTCCTGGCGCAGTCCACGCACTTGACGGACGCTAACTCTGCGCTCTTCGATACCCGCAACCGCTTCGCCGGCTGTATCGCAGGCATTCACGAAATCCTGCGCAGGCAAGGTCTCTTAGCCGGCCGGTGGTGTCTCAACCCGGACGAGGATCTTTCTCCCGGGCAACTCGAAGAGATCGACCGGGTCTGTATGAGCTACCCGCACTTGAACGATGACGACTTTGTGCGCAGCCATTTAGATGAATGGCTGCGCTGATCCGGAGATTCGCTGTCTAGAACTGCAATTTTGCAGCGAACTGGATGATGCGTGGTGCGTTCGTTGTGGAAGTAACCAACCCGAAGGAAGGAGAACCAACCGTAGAAATGGGCGCAGCGAAGATCGGGTGATTAAATAGGTTGAAGAATTCCGAGCGGAATTGCAGCCGCAGGTTTTCCCGGATGGGGAATGCCTTAGCTGCAAAGAAGTCCCATTGTTGCTGGAAGGGACCACGAAGGCCGGTGTTGCGGGGTAACGTGCCGAACTCCTGACCGGTGTTCGGCCCGGTACCGTTGCCACCAATTGGATAGCTCTGCGAACTCGGACCACCGAACCGGTTTTTGTTATTCAGCACCGCTCCGGAAGGAAGTGTGGGTACGACCGCAAGAATCCCAGTGTTATACATGGACGTACCCGGGTCCGTGAACCGCCGGGGATCCTGCTGCTTTTTGATGTTGCTGAAATCTCCGGTGAGCACCGGATAGAGGCCACCGGTAATTCCGTAAATACTACCCGAGCCGCAGGCGCAGCCGAAGTTGATAGGCAGAGCCGATTGGAAAGTAGTCAGTCCACCCACCGTCCAGCCGCCGATTACGTGGTGAAGCATGCCAGTTTTGAAGAACTGCAAATCGTACGTATACGTCATCTGCAGGCGGTGGGTGCGATCAAAATTCGAAAGTCCCCGGTTCAACTGCGGCGCCAATTGGTTGCCGCCCGAGTTGCCTAAATCTTGGCCTGCGCTGCCCGAGTTGTTGTCAATCGAGCGGGAGAAGGTATAGGCGGCCTGGAAAAACGTGCCTCCAAAACGCCGATTCAGCGTTGCTATTAAAGCATTGTAGGACGAGTGGCCGTTATCGGTCACTTCATTCAACCCTTGAGGGCTAAAGCCTGCAACCAACACTCGGGCGTTCGCATTGCGCGAGGAATTTGCCGTCAGGCCCCGTATCGGCTGACTGGAATTGGCAAGCCGTGCCTGATTCTCCTGCAGGCTTTGCAGCAGACGGACACCCTGCGATCCAACATATCCCACTTCGAGCGCGAACTTGGCGGGCAACTGCTGCTGAATTGAGAAGTTGTAGTGCTCGGCATAGGGGGTACGCAGATTTCGCTGAATCGGATTAATCGTCAGCAGAGGACCTGAGAAAATCGGCGATCCCGCGGCGTTGAAGCCGGTGAATTGAGCCGGAACCGGTAGTATCGGGAAATCCGACGGCACAGGTAGTGCCGGGAAAGGATTCGCGAAGGTTGTGCCGGGATTGCCGATATTGGAGAGTTGGAAGAATGGCGCCGCGGTCAGAAGTTGCAACAGCGTCTGATTCGAAGTCCGCACATAGTAAATACCGTAGCCGCCACGGACCGCTGTCTTCCCGTTTCCGAAGACGTCATAAGCGAACCCGACCCGGGGAGCGAAGTTCTTGTTGTTGGCGTTAGTCAGGGTGGACTCGCTTACTCCGGGCGTCCCCTTGATGGAGCCGAAGTTGGCTGACGAAGGAATCACGTAACCTTTCAGCAACCCGGGGCCGCCATTAGCAAGTGTGTTGGCGTCGAGCAGGCTTGGATCGAAATTGCCGAGCCGGTGACGCCGGTCCGTCGAAGGCGATAGATAGTCGTATCGAACTCCCAAGTTGAGCGTCAAGCGACGTGTAACTTTATAGTCGTCCTGAAAATAGCCGGAGAGGTCGTGTGCCCGGAAGTCGCGATAGGTCTGTCCTGTTCCGATAAACGTCTGCAAGAGATTGCCTGTCAGGAAGTCTTGAAAGGTATTGAAGGAGATAAATCCCCGCGACGCGAAATTGTTGAAAGTGTTGACTTGGTAGAAACGCCCTTCAAATCCCGCGCGGAATGAGTGGGAGCCTCGAATGTACGCGAGGGTATCGGAAACGTGGAATGTGTTACTCACGCTTACCTGGTCATTGTTGGTTGAGATGCCGCCGAATGCGGGATTAATGTCATTGGTGAAGAACACCGGAATGCCAGGAAACAATGCGCTGTTGAACTTTGATATTCCAACCTGTGACCCGGTCACCGGCTCATTGGCCACCGCGGCCGTGAGAATACGATTCAATCCGATACGCGCCTCATTTACCAGCGTCGGGCGAAGCGAGGAGGTGAGACTGATCGAGGCCAGATGGTTTCGAATCGGGCTGGCCTGCCCACTGCCAAGGTTGCCGCCTCCCTGACCGCCCAGCGGATCGGTGGTGGCTGCGATGGCTCGGAAATACCGCAACGAGAGACGGTGATTATCGCCGAATTGATGATCGCCGTTGGCGTTGAACTGGTCGTCATTGAACCGAGTGGGCTGGGATATGTTGATGGTGCCGAATTGGCCTGGTGCAGCCCCGGAGGCCGAGGGAATCAAGAAGCCGTTATAAACGCCTTTGGCGTTTAGCAGGTTCAGGCTAACTGGATCCAGCGTGCCGGGTTTCAATCCGAAAGCGCTCTCAATACCGGAGCGGGTTCGATTCGCCGGCAAAACCGGGAAATTGGTGTTTATTGCCCCCGAAAGTCCGTTTAGTTGACGAGTGCCTTCGTAGGAGCCAAAAAAGAATGTCTTACCAATCTTCGGAACCGGGCCACCAAAATTTCCGCCAAACTGGTTCTGCCGGACAATGGCTTTTTGAACCCTGTTCTTATTGAAAAACCAGCTATTCGCGTTCAAATCTTCATTACGGAAGAATTCGTACAATTGACCGTGATAGTGAGCGTCGCCACCGCGCGTGATTACATTGACGTTGCCGCCGGATGTTTTACCCTGGGACGCATCATAGAGACTGGTCTGAACGCGAAACTCTTCGAGTGTATCGGGTGCCGGAATCGGCACGCTGCCGAAGTTGTTGCTGCCCAGGTTGTTTGCGTCAATACCGTTGATGACAAGGTTGTTCGCCGTGCCACGCTGTCCATTCACGTATACGGTGGATGAGCCGCGGCCCACCACGGACGCATCCGGAATGTCGGCGCTCGTAGCGGCATTCAGCGCCAGAAGGTTGGTGAAGTTTCGGGTTGCGAGTGGCAATTCCTCAATCTGTTTGCCCGGCAGTACTTGACCCAAGGTCGCTTGTGTGGTGTTGATAGTTTGGGCCGTATCGGAGACCGAGATTTCCACTGTCTCGCTTCCAATCGCCAGCGCGACGGGGACCTTGGCGATCTCCGTGATTTGTACTCTTACGTCCTGGACGGTCGCCTTGTTGAAGCCCGCCGCTTCCACACTTAACCGATAACTACCTGGTTGAAGCAGCGGGAACGTGAAATCTCCATTTCCGGAACTCGTGGTGACCTGCGATGTGCCGCGATCCGATGTGATCGTGATTTTTGCGTTCGGAACGATGGCTCCGGTCGGATCAGTTACAGTACCCGTGATCGCTCCGGTCTGGGAGGTGATTTGTGCCCAGGCGCCGGTGCTACTCATGCAAAGAAACAGTAGCGCGGCGCACAGGTATAACTTCTGTCGAGTGATCATGTGATTCCTTTTTCTTCTGTTAGTGAGTACCGGCCGGAAGGCCAAAGCAGGCTCTGAACACCACTTGCATTTTATAGGCCGGAAAAACGGGCGGCCCTAAGTGTAAGAGTCCACAAAGTTACTCAGGGCCGCCCTATGACTATTGGGACGAGCATTCCTTCGGGGTATTAAAGTTCATAGACCCGGACAACGCTACTCGACCTTCGCGGGAAGCCCTTTGCGTACTTGCGCTAGAAATCCAGCCTTAAGGCGCCCTGCAGGATGCGAGCCCCGGACTGATTCGACGCGCCGGTCGGCGTTGAGGAGATCACGCCAAATGTCTGCGGCGTCTGGAGATTCACGCTCGGCGCGCTGAAATTCACGGTATTGAGCAGGTTGTACGCCTCGGCCCGGAACGTTACGAAGACCCGCTCGCGAGCGACGCGGAAGCGCTTCACCAAGGAAAGGTCGGTATTGAAAAAGCCCGGGCCGCGGAAGGTATTTCGGCCCGAGTTGCCGGTCGATCCTGGGGCCGGTACCGAGAACAGAGCAGCCTGCGCGGGGGTAAAGTAGCGGACTCCGCCACCAAAGCGCTCGATCGAGCCAATGCTTCGGTCCGTACCGCTGTAATCCGCGAGCGAGCCGATATTACTTGCGAGAGGACCGAAATCGGTGGTGTTCGGACCAGTATAGATGCCGGAGGAAATACTGAGCGGCTGTCCCGAAGTCAGAATGCCCAGCGAGCCGATTTCCCATCCGGCGGCGAAACGATCCACCCAATCCGGCATTCCTCCACCAATCAGCTTGCCGCGGCCGATTGGCAGCGTGTAACTGGCAGACCAGTTGAAGGTGTGCGGGCGATCGATGTCGGAGCGCGATCTCATGAGAGAAAGATTGTAGTTGTCCAGCGGTCCGGTGTTGCCACTGCCATCGCTGGAGGCGTTGTCAATGGTCTTCGACCAGGTATAGTTGACCGCAAACTTCAAGGCGCCGGCCTGCCGCCGCAAACTCAACTGCAACGAATCGTAAGCTGAACGGCCTGAGTTGTTCGATACAAAAACGTTGGTGAACTGCGGAAAATTGCGCAGATAGTACTGCGATAGTCCCGCAGCCGCGTAACGCGTGTAGTTATTGGTGTCGACCGTGTTGGCTGCCGCGCCGACTGCGCCCTGCCGGACGGGAGTTGCACCGATTGCTGTGATGGCCGAGGCAGCCGAGCCGAACAAGCGGACCAGTGAGTTGTTCGCTGAGGTTGCCGCTCCGTTCGCCTGGAAGGCCCGAAGCTCATTGAAGTCGTTCAGGAAGCCTCCATAGATGCGAGTCTGGTTGACGTTCTGATCGAGCAGCAGCTTGATCCCTCGATTGGACACATAACCTACTTCGAGAACGGTGTTGCGGAAGACCTCGCGCTGCACCGTCAAGTTGGTCTGCAGAACGTAGGGCTGGCGGAAGTTCGGGTCGAACAGGTTGATGCCGCCGAACGTTCGAGTCGGCGCGGGGGTCACGGTAGGTGTGCCTGGGGGAGCGGGCAGAGGCAACTTATCGCTGGCCCGGACATCGCTGCCGGCGTTCTGATTGGGAAATACCGAGATGCTTTGAGCAAAGCCAGGCGTGGTGCTGTCCGGGTCGATACTGGCACCCCCAATTACGCGGTCATAGAAGATTCCCCACGACGCGCGGATGGAGGTCTTACCGTCATTAAACGGAGCCCATGCAAAACCGATGCGCGGCGCGAAGTTGTTCCAGTCGTTCTTGTGCCAGGCATCGGTGCGCTTCACCGTGAGGTCGGAAAGCTGGCTAGCCGTATTTACCAGGCCCAACTGATTCTGCACCAGATCGCCTTGCAACTTGTCGCGCTCAAATGGAACGCCGTAGAACTCGTAGCGCAGACCGACGTTCAGAGTGAAATTCTGTTTTACGCGCCAGTCATCCTGAAAGTAGTAGCCGTAATCGCGGAAGATAAAGTTTCGCACACGCGGCGTGCCTGGCATTTGGAAGGTGGCCAGGTCGCTATAAAAACTGGTCTGCAGCGAACTGACCCGGCCGAGCAAATCATTGTAGAGATTGTCGAAGCGCTGGCGGTCGGCGGCTGCAATCTGGGTTCCTGACGGACCGATGTTGCCCGGTGCGGCATTGCCGTTGCCTTGGCCTACGGAAATGTTCGGCCAGATGTTGGCATCGCTGCTCTGAAATTGAGTGATCTTCGAGAAACGCACGCCGGTCTTGAAGGTGTGCTTGCCGTGAATGATCGAGAGGTTATCACCGATCTGCGGATTCACCGGGGAGTTGCGCTCGGAGCCGAATCCAATCGGGATCGGGTTGGTGAAGAGGTTGGATCCAATCAGCGCCTCACCTCGGTGAAAGAGGCTGCGGACCCGGCCGAAGGCCACTGAGGACTCCTGGATGCCCATGATGAATTCGTTCACCAAAGATGGCCGGATCACCCAGTTGGCTCCGGTGGAATAACCTGACCGGATGCCGCCCTGAGTGCCGTTGGGCTGTCCCGGGAAAGTGGCTTCAGCGTTGTTGAGAGAATCCGCCAGTGTCACCGTTTTAAACCAGGAATAACGGAAATACAGACGCAGATTGGTGGTTGCGTTATAGTCCGTCTTGAAGGTGTTCTGGTCGCCGTTGCTGTTCGCGGGAGCGTTGAAGCGGAAGCCGGCGGTATTCAGACGGTCACCCAGGTCGAGGTTGTTTGGATTGGGAAGCAACGCCAGATTGGCGGCGACCTGCTTGTCGATGCCGATCTTTCGAGGGTCGTTCTGAACGATGTTGAAGCTCCGGATTTCCCCGGCGCCCGGTTGGCCTGCCGGGACTGCCCAGCGGAAGATGCCCGCCTTGGCTTCCGGGGTGAGGACGGTGCGGTTGCGAACCACTTCCTGCGCTATCCGCGACCCCTGATAGTTGTAAAAGAAAAACAACTTATCCTTGCCGTTGAAGAGCTTGGGAAGGATAACAGGCCCGCCGAGAGAGCCGCCGTACTGATTTTGAATGAACTTGGGACGGGGAAGCTCTGTTCCGCCCCCCGATTTGTTGAAGAAATTATTCGCGTTCAACACCGTGTTGCGGTGAAACTCGAAGAGGTTACCGTGGAACAGATTGGTGCCGGAGCGCGTGATGAGTTCGACGGTTCCACCCGCATTACGGCCGTATTCGGCCTTGGCGCCGCTGGTGATGATGCGAAACTCCTCCACCGAGTCGGTGTTGTTGGCATTCAGCGTGAGGCCCAGTCGTGGCAACGACGCATCGTTCACGTCAATGCCGTCGAGCGTGTTGTTATTTGATCCTTGCCGCATCCCGTTGACGCGGGCAAAACTCGGGTCGTTCGGACTGGTACCAAGTTGCACGCCAGGCTGATATGTAGCAAGCGCAATCGGGTTGCGGCCGAGTTGCGGAAGTGTATCGATGTCGCGCAAGGTGACTGCGCGCTGAATAGTGGCATCCGTGGTTTGCACGCGCACGGTACTGGCTTCCACCGACACTGTGTCCGTCATGGTTCCAACCTCCAGCTTCAGGTCCTGACGGATGGTCACTCCTACATTGACCTCGATCCTGGTGACCGTCTCCTTGCGGAAGCCGTTCGCTTCAGCCACCAGCGTATAGAAACCCGGCTGCAGGGTTGGGAAAAAATAAAACCCCGACGTGTCCGTGGCGGCCTCCAGCTTGGCCTGAGTCCCCAGGTTGACGATCGACAGTTTCGCGCCGGGAACAACGGCGCCAGTGGAATCTTGAACCGTGCCCTCGACGCGGGCACTCTGAATTTGAGAAATTAGCGGCAGCAAGCAAGAGCCGCTAATGATTGACATGAGCAGAAAACGTTGCATAGGACCCCCCAGGTTCCGCCCCAACCAGATCACGAGATGGCTTAAGCTTGAAGGCAAGCATAGCGCACTTCGCAGAAAGACGGCAAGCTTCTAGGCTTACTAAAATGCCCTGTGCCGCCGTGTTCTGCCGGTCAAAAATGGCCAAGATGCAACGTAAAATCATAGGTTTCTGTCAGGACGCAAACTCCGACTGGATCGCTGAACTGGAGTGCGGCCACGCGCAACACGTTCGTCACAATCCGCCCTGGACGGTTCGGCCCTGGGTGAATACTCTCGAGGGGCGCGCAGCGCATATCGGGCACGAACTTGTGTGCAACCTGTGCCAGGACTCGGCGCTACAATAAGAGCCGACATGGCAAAGTTCTCCGGCGTGGTCGCTTCTGCTACTCGCACCACGCTGAGCGGCATTCCGGTGGAACCCGCCTACGGCACAGAACACACGTCGAAAATCAGCCTTTCTCTTCCTGGCGAGTTCCCTTACACACGTGGCATTCACCGCAGCATGTACCAGGGGAAACTCTGGACCATGCGGCAGTTCTCGGGCTTCGCTACTCCCGAAGAAACCAACCGGCGCTACCTTTATCTGTTGAGCCAAGGCCAGACCGGCCTCTCCGTCGCATTTGATCTCCCCACCCTGATGGGTTTCGATGCGGATCATGCAACCTCGGAAGGCGAAGTGGGTAAATGCGGAGTTTCCATTTCTTCGCTTGAAGACATGGAGATCCTCTTTCAAGGAATTCCGCTCTCGGACGTAACCGTCTCGATGACCATCAACTCGCCTGCGCCCGTTATCTGGGCGATGTATCTGGCGGTCGCCGAGAAACAGGGGGTCGCTTGGCCCGCGCTATCGGGTACTCTTCAGAACGACATTCTGAAGGAATACATCGCTCAGAAAGAGTACATCTATCCGCCGCGCGCTTCCATGCGCCTGGTTACCGATGTCATCGAATACGCAACCAGGCATGTTCCGCGCTTCAATCCAATCTCGATTAGCGGCTACCACATTCGCGAGGCCGGATCCACCGCCGTTCAGGAGCTCGCGTTCACGTTGCGGGATGGCATAGAGTACGTCGAGTGGGCGCTGCAGCGCGGCTTGCCAATAGATAGCTTCGCCCCGCGGCTCAGTTTTTTCTTTAATTCGCACAACGATTTCTTCGAGGAGATCGCGAAGTTCCGAGCGGCACGCAGTATCTGGGCTCATACGATGCGCGAGCGGTTCGGAGCCCAAGACGAGCGCAGTTGGAAGCTCCGTACTCACGCCCAGACGGCGGGAT
>JBBSHP010000018.1:0-15709 GCA_038232555.1 Bryobacterales bacterium | reverse complement strand
TGGGCTGGATTCACGCTCGCGCTCTTGATATAGCCCAGCATGAAGTCGGCCAGAGCCGAGCCGGTGTAAGTCCCATCGAACGCGAAGCTCCCCCGAGGAGCGCGAGCCTGTCCGAAGGTCACGCCGCGCCGGTCCACCTCCGCCCCGATTCGCACAAAGTGCTTGCCCAATTGCCAGGAAAGTGTATCGGTAACGGGGGCGATGGAGTTGGATCGAATACGCGGCCCGATCTGCCGCTGCAGGTTATAAACGGAAAAGCCGCCTTCTGGACCGCTGATATTGATGGTGGGCGGCCCGAACTCTTCGGGAAGCCGCGAAACCAGTGGCAGATTCATCTTGCCCACTACATCGAAATTGGCATCGTTGGTGGTTCCAAACACCTCCGCCTCGTTAAAGCGGTGCCATCCAGCGCGCAATTCATTCACCAGCGCGGGGTTGAATATGTGGGTGTAGGTTATCCCAAAATTCTGGGTGCGTCCCAGGTTGTTTCGTTCGTCATGCCCCCAGATCGGAATCTGTGCTTCGTAGGTGTCGTTGAAAACGTAGTGACCGGACAGGGCATCGCGGCTCGAAAAGTTATGATCCAGGCGGGTTGCGAAATTGCGCTGAGAAGATACTGCGCTTGCCGCGGTGGTGGCGAAGTTTGCGGTGCCCACACTGGCGTTCGGCAGTGGTTGGAACTGGAGAGACGCCAGTGCCTGCGGGCTGAGCTTAGCCCTGGGAACGATGTTGTTCACAATCCCGATGCCAAGCGGATCCTTGAGCACGATGGGCTGCTTGGCGGAGTTGGTCAGCCCTGTAAAATCGCCGTTTCGGATTGCGGCCGGCGGCACAATCAGAAGCTGGCTGACGGCGCCCTGGGCAACGTAGCCCGATTCCCAGTTGAAGAAGAAAAAGGTTTTGTCTTGACCGTGATATAGCTTCGGGATAAAGACCGGGCCGCCGATGTTGGCTCCGAACTGATTGCGGTTCAGCCGGGGCGGGGTAGTGTCCTTCTTTGCGATCGCATCGTAGGTCTGGGTGAGAGCGTCGTTACGGTTGAATTCCCAGAGCGTGCCATGCAGGCGGTTGGAACCACTCTTGGTCAGGATGCTCACCTGGCCACCCGGGGCGCCGCCCGCTTCCGCGGAATAGGTGCTGGTCTCAACCTTGAATTCCGACAGAGAATCGATCGACGGCGAGAAGCTATAGGTCATCGCATCGTAGTCCATCATTTCGATACCGTCCAAAAAATAGCGGTTGGCAGTGTCGCGAGAACCATTCGCCGATGCAGCAGTGGACCCATAGGCAGCATCGGTCTGTCCCACCGAGCCACGCCCGCGCCGGACCGTGATCGACCCAGGCGTCCCGGCCTGCACTCCGGGAATCAACTGCGCGAGTTGAATAAAGTTGCGTCCATTCAAAGGCAGCTCCACAATTTTGCTGGAGTCGATCACCGTTCCCACCGTGGCGTTCTCAGTCTGCAGCAGTACGGCCGAAGCGACCACATTCACTGTTTCCGCCACGTTGCCGATTTTCAAAACGAAATCAACGCGCGCCGACTGGTTCACTTGCAAGTTGACCGATTCCACCTTCTGTGCCTGGAATCCTTCGGCGCGAAGCGACTACCACGTAGTCCCCGGCGGCAAGAAACGGAAGGGAGTAGCTGCCCGCGGAATCCGTTTCGGCTTCCCGAGTTTGGTTGGTGGCTAGGTTGGTTGCTTTGATGACGACGCCGGAAACAGCCGCACCGGACCAGTCCGTGATGCTTCCCGACAGAGTAGCCGTGGTCTGTTGTCCCACCAGGCACACAGACAAATTTGGAGAAAAACCGACCAATATAAACAAGAAACGAACATTGTTCGACATGGAAATCTACCTTTCATGGGCTGCGAGATCCAGGCTAATCTAGCCTGGTGAATTACTCTAACCTTGTTAGAACGATGTTGGAAGTATATAGCAATATCCAATGTGGCGCAAATTTAGCGATGGCGTCGGGACCCGACAGTGCACTCATGGACTTACTGCCCGCCAGAATGGCGAGGATGGCACGATCTCGTGTGCCGCGCATCGTCTCAGCGCGGGGAGCCCGGACCAGAGATTCGTTTGTTCGGCACTAAGCCAATTGCCCCAGCGGACGCCGATTCGCTTCGCTCCCTTGACCCGCCGAATGCCCGCGGCCAATTCTGGACTTACCAAGCCCGTATGGGCGGCTTCATCCGCTTTGATTCTGAGGATCGACGGGTATTCAATACGGCGCTCTTGGCGAAATCGAGGTCGGGCAGGCGCAGTAAGCGGTTGGGCGTCTGCGTGGGTTTTTGCGACTCCTGCACGAGCGGTCTCCTGGTCCGCTTGTCAGAATTTATGCAAAGCACGCCAGCAGACGGGAACGCCCGTTCTTCGTTCCCATCCCCCCGTTTATCGATGCGTTGAGAAGCAATTTCCGCGATTGTCCGAGTACACGCCGAAAGAATACGCATCAACGTTCTTCGTGGCAGGTGCTACAGTCATTGCGGGCCTTCGACGCGGTATGACACGCCATGCAGAAACGCATATCGTTCACCACTTCTTTGGTGATGACGTCGCGCTCGCGAACCGGTCCATGGCAGGTCTCGCAGGCTGCGCCTGCTTCGGTGTGCACACGATGGCTGAAGTAAACGAAAGCCGGGAGGCGGTAGACGCGGACCCAGGGAATCGGCTTCTTCTCTTTGGCGGCGGCGGCGAGCTTCTGAATTTGCGGACTGTCGGGCTTGATGGCCTGGTGACAGGTCATGCAAAAACTCTCCGCCGGATACCCCATGAGCTCACCCGGTGGGGGGTTCTTGTGACACGAGTTGCACTTGAGTCCCAGGCTCAAATGCGTTTTATGGTTGTAGGGAACCGGCTGCTGCTGCCCATACAATCCAGCGGCCAGCAGCAACACTCCGGCAAATCGCAGGATCGCCGTCGTCACTTCGGCGTCGCGTGAATCAAAGCGCCGGGGTTGGCGTCTTCAAGCATCCACAATGAGCCGTCGGGGGCTTGTTCCACATCCCGGATTCGTTTGCCGATATCCCAGCGCTCGGCGGTCTTGGCTCCGCCTTTGCCGTCGAATAGGATGCGGACGAGCGCATGGGTCGCGAGGCCGCTGACGAAGCCGCTGCCATCCCACTCGGGGAAGGTCTTGTTGCCGCGGTAGATCATTAGGTTGCCGGGCGCGATTACGGGCACCCAATAGAGCACGGGCTTGGCGAACTCGGGCCGGGTGTCGTGACTGGGGATGGGGACCTCGTCATAGTTCATGCCGTAGGAGACCACTGGCCAGCCGTAATTCTTTCCTTTCTCGATGAGGTTCAGTTCGTCGCCGCCGCGCGGGCCATGCTCCACCTCCCATAATTCGCCTGTGGGGGAGAACGCTAGGCCATAGGGCGCGCGGAAGCCGCTAGCCCAGGTTTCGGCCGGGGTGAGGTTGGGTCCGGGAAAGGTGTAGGTGCTTACCGGCTTGGCTGTTTTGGCAGCTTCGGTGTTGCGCGGCGGATCAATCAAAGGGAGTGTGGCGGCGCCGGTTTTGCCAAAATTAGGATTGCCGGGCGCGGGTTTGCCATCGAGCGTCAGGCGGAGGATCTTGCCGACGGGCTGGTCCGGGTCCTGAGCCGGGGTCATGCGCTGCCGGTCCCCAACGCTCATAAACAGATACTGGCCATCACTGGAGAAGGCGATCTGGCCACCGGCCTGGCCGCCCTTACCGCGGGGCATCTGGCGCCACAGCACTTCGAAGTTTTCGAGACGGGGGTTACGTCCGGCGTTCAGCTTTGCGCGGGCCAAGCACTGGCCCCCGCCATAATCACCCGGTTCGATATAGGTGATGTAGATGTTCTGGTCAGTAGCGTAATGCGGCGAGAGGAATACGCCCAGCATGCCGTTCTGGCCCTGCCAATAGACGGGTGGCGTGCCGCCCAGGGGCGCGATCTTTTCTCCCTCGGGCGATACCAACCAGATGGGCCCGATCTTTTCGGTGATCAGCATGCGGCCGTCCGGCAGGAAGGCCAGCCGCCAGGGCAGCTCAAAGGTGGCCGTTGTGGTCAGGTTAAAGGGCAGCGTGGCTTCGGGTTTCTGTTCGCCCACATTGACCTGGGCCCAAGCCGTCGCCGCCAGCATTAGAAGCAGCGCCGCTCTCGCAAATTTCATCATGATCCTCCTAGTTTATCTTTCACAGGGCAGCCCTGTATTCAAGGCGGTGGTCATCAGACTACGATTATGCACCCACGCGCCCAGATTGCTTGCATCGCCGCTGAACAGATCCACGTGAGCGTTTCGTAGCCTATCCGCGGAAGCGTCCAGTCGAGCGACCCGCGTAGCCAGTCGCTCGCGGAGTTGGCGTAAAAATACTCCTCAATCGAAGAACCGGCGATCCTCTTCTGCCAGGTGCGCTTTGGCCGCCGCCACCTTGAACGTCACACCCAGGCCGGGGCGGTCCCATACGCCGATAAAGCCTTTGTTCACGATTGGATTGGGCAGGCCTTCCACGATGTCGTACCACCACTCCGGTTGACCGTATGGATACTCGAACGCGATGTAGTTTTGCGGCAGTGCAGCGGCCATCTGAACGTGGGCGGCCAAACCGATCAGGCCGTCGAAGATGCCATGCGGTGCAACTAAGATGCCGTGCAGGTCGGCGTACTCCGCAATCCATTTGAGCTCGGCGATCCCGCCCACGTCTTCCGGGTCCGGGCCCACTACATCCACTGCCTGCTTCTCGATCAGATCCTTGAAGTTCTGGCGCAGATAAATCTGTTCTCCGGTATGGATCGGCACGGACGTGGCCTGCTTGAGATCTCGAAACAGTTCTGCATTCGGGTACGGAGTGTAGTCGCCTGTCAGGATGTCTTCGATCCACGTGATCCGCATCGGCTCGCACGCTCGCGCGAAAGTGATCGCGTCTTTCACCAGCCAGCCTGGGCCGCAGTCCAGCGCAAGACCGATCTCCGGGCCCAGCACCTTCTTCATCGCTTCAACGCAGGCGATCACGTGATTCAGCCCGCGTTCGGTCATCAGGCCGCGGTCCGGATGCGACGTTCCTTTGCGCGGCTCGTCGTACCACATGTTGGGAATAGCGCCCATCATCGCTGGGTTGTGGAAGCCCACCGCCATCTTGATCAGCGTGAATCCTTCTTTGGCCTCCTTCATCTTCTGCACGTTCTCGGCGTAGTCCTGCGGCGTCTGCCCTGTCATCGCAGGCCGCAAGCCTCCGTTGTAGATACGCACGCGGTCCCGGATTTTGCCACCCAGCAGTTTGTAGACGGGCACTCCGGCCACCTGACCTGCAATATCCCAAAGAGCGATCTCGATGGCGCTTACCGCCGAGCCCCACGGCTTGAATGCGCCCAGCCGGCGGATCTTCAGCATCACTCTCTCGACATCGGTGGGATCTTCCCCCAGAACATAATCCCGATAGAAGAGGACCATCGGCTTCAGATAGGCCTTATACGACTCGGCCTGTCCGTAGCCGGAGACGCCCTGATCCGTAACGATTCGAATCACCGGGTTGCGGCCAATGATGGCGCATCGCAGATCCGTGATTTTGATCTTCGGTCGTCCGGTGTGTCTCTCCTGAGCGATAAGCGACGTCGTTGCCGTCAACGATGCCAGAAAATCTCTACGTGTCGGGGTAGTCATGATGTCTTAGGTAGCGAACTCATTTTATATCCTACGGGAAGAAACATGCCGCGCTAGGGTTGCCGCGCTAAAGTCTCTTGCAGTAATTCACTGAACGGGACACCACCTCAAACCCTAACGCTTGATGGACACATTGCGAAACGTCGTTTTCCAGAGGCGTATCGGAAGCCATCTCAACGCAGCCCTGAGTGCGTGCCCATTCTTCGGCGGCACCCAGCAACTCCGCTCCCACTCCTATACGCCGGTGGTCCGTCGACACGTACCAACCTTCGACGTAGCCGACCGGATGCACGGGGTCACAACCATCCGCGTAGGAACGCAGGCCCACTTCAATGAACCCAACCAGCGCTCCGCCGTTCGCGCCTGCCACCAGGATCACCAAAGGCAGTATTCCTGGAACGGTCCCCCCCAGGATGGAGATAAGTTCCTCCCTGTGCTCTTCAATGCTCGCCTCCGGCCACAAGGCATAACGCATCGCTGCCAATTGAGGGAGGTCCCCCGGCTCAGCCTTTCGAATGGGAGTGGTTCTATTCGCGTTCATTCGCGGCCAACTCTTGCCAACCTCAACAAGAATATCGCCCGTATCTTCCCCACTGAATCCACATCATCCAAAATCCCTCGAACGCCTGCGCGGCCCATCCCATTTGCGAGCAGCTGGTCAATAATCTGGTCAATAATTCTGTACGAAACAACGATATGAGGCCACTCGACGATAGAATGACAGTGCACTCATGGACGTCCTGTCCCCGGAATTAGAATTCCTCAACGAACTGCCGATCAGGCCTCTCAACATTGCCGATGTGAAAGGCTGCCACCCGTTGCGCTCTATCCAGGGAACTACTCTCCGTGCAATATGGAACTCCCGACTGACTGGCCGTGCCACGCCGCTGCTCGTAGTATTGAAGCACTTCGAGACTTGGAAATCCCGGATGTGATACGACGATTAAGTTGCATTGCTTCGGGCGAGACCTCAGTACACAGACGGAGGAAAAGTGCTCTACAAGATTCCACTGATGCTTAAACGCCAACCCGAAGGCGGTTTCACAGTAACCTCGCCGCTCTTGCCGGAGTTGGTCACGGAGGGCGACACCCTGGAAGCTGCCCTGGCCAACGTCCAAGACGCGTTGGCGGCCGTAGTAGAGGTCTACCAGGATCTAGGGCGGCGGCTGCCGCCCAATACGCTCGTTGTGGACGATGAAGGTTCGGTCTGGCTAGAAACGGTTTCATAAAGCCGAAAGTTTAGGGGTTCCATCCGGCATCATGGAGTCGCGCCCGTATGCAATCCCTCAACCACCAACCAGCCACAGGCACTGGAGCGCGTTTGGTGGCCGCTGAGATTCGCCGCGCACCCGTTCACTGCGAGCCGCGCGTTATGTAGAACAATAGCAACAGTGGCAATCAAGAAATCCGAACTCTACAGCTCGCTCTGGTCCAGTTGCGACGAACTCCGCGGCGGCATGGACGCCAGCCAGTATAAGGACTACGTTCTCGTCCTGCTCTTCATCAAATACGTCAGCGACAAATACGCCGGCATGCCCTACGCGGCGATCACCATCCCCGAGGGCGCCAGCTTCAAAGACATGGTCGCGCTCAAAGGCAAGCCCGACATCGGCGACCAGATCAATAAGAAGATCATCGCGCCGCTAGCCAACGCCAACAAGCTGTCCGACCTGCCCGACTTCAACGACGCCACCAAGCTCGGCAGCGGCAAGGAAATGGTGGACCGGCTCACCAACCTGATCGCCATCTTTGAAAACAAGTCTCTCGATTTCAGTAAAAACCGCGCCGATGGCGACGACATCCTGGGCGATGCCTACGAATATCTGATGCGCCACTTCGCCACCGAGAGCGGCAAGAGCAAGGGCCAGTTCTACACTCCCGCCGAGGTCAGCCGTATCATCGCCAAGATCGTCGGCATTAGCGAAGCGCCTACCTCCAACGACACCACTGTCTATGACCCCACCTGCGGCTCCGGCTCCCTCTTGCTGAAGGTGAGCGATGAGGCCAGCGCGAAGGTCACCCTCTATGGACAGGAAAAAGACGCCGCGACCTCAGGTCTGGCCCGCATGAACATGATCCTGCACAACAACCCCACCGCGCTCATCCTGCAGGGCAACACGCTCGCCGATCCCAAGTTCAAGGACGGCGACGTGCTCAAGACCTTTGACTACGTCATCGCCAATCCCCCCTTCAGCGATAAGCGCTGGAGCACCGGCATCGATCCGCTCAACGACCCGTTCGAGCGCTTCAAACACCTCGGCACGCCGCCCGCTCGGCAGGGCGATTACGCTTATCTGCTGCACATCATTCGTTCCCTCCGGAGCACTGGCAAAGGAGCCTGCATTCTTCCGCACGGCGTTCTTTTCCGAGGCAATGCCGAGGCTGACATCCGCCGAGCCCTCATCCGCAAAGGCTACATCAAAGGCATCATCGGGCTGCCGGCCAACCTCTTCTTTGGCACCGGCATTCCGGCCTGCATCATCGTCGTCGATAAAGAAGACGCTCACACTCGCAAGGGCATCTTCATGATCGACGCCAGCGCGGGCTATGCCAAGGACGGTCCCAAGAACCGTCTGCGCGACATGGACATCCACAAGATTGTCGATGTCTTCAACACGCGGCTGGAGCTCCCCCGGTACTCCCGCATGGTGGGCTTCGAGGAGATCGAAAAGAACGACTTCAACCTGAATCTCCCTCGCTACATTGACAGCCAACAGACCGAAGACATCCAGGACATCGAGGGCCACTTGCGCGGAGGCATTCCGTTCGCCGATGTGGATGCACTGGACCGTTACTGGTCGGTGTGCCCGCAATTGCGGCACATGCTCTTCAAGGACAATCGCCCCGGCTATCTTGATCTCGCAGTGGAGAAGTCAGCGATCAAACCGGTGATCTATGGGCACCCGGAGTTCGTTGCTTTTACAGCCCGCATGAATGACCTGTTTGCCGGTTGGCATGAACGAAACGCCGCCTGGCTCAAGCGCTTGCAGGCCGGATTTCATCCCAAGGAGGTCATCGCCGCGCTCTCGGAAGACCTGCTTCCCACTACACCGGCAAGCTGCTCATCGATAAGTATGATGTCTATCAGCACCTGATGGACTATTGGGCACAGACCATGCAGGATGACTGCTACCTCATCGTCGCCGACGGTTGGAAAGCGGAGACCACCCGCGTGCTCGTGAAGAATAAGAACAACAAGGAAATCGATAAAGGCTGGACCTGTGACCTCGTGCCGAAGTCGCTTGTAGTCGCTCGCTACTTAGCTGCCGAGCGGGACGCCATCGCGAAACTCGACTCTGACTTGGAGAGCATCACTGCTCAAATCTCCGAGCTCGAGGAAGAGCACGGCGGCGAAGAAGGAGCTTTCTCCGGGATCGACAAGGTGGACAAGGCCAGCGTGACCGCCGCCCTGAAGGAAATCAAGAGTGACCAGGACGCCAAACAAGACGCTGAAGTGCTCAATACCTGGCTCAAACTCAGCGATCAGCAGGCTGACCTCAAACGCGCCCTGAAGAACGCGGAGGCCGAACTCGATGCCAAGGCATACGCCAAATATCCGACGCTTACCGAGGCCGAAATTCAAACGTTGGTCGTCGATGACAAATGGTTAGCCGCACTCGATGCCGCGATCCACGGCGAAATGGACGGCATTAGCCAAGCCCTTACCGGGCGGGTGAAGGAACTGGCCGAACGCTACGAAACCCCCATGCTCCAACAGGCGGGCAGAGCCGCCGAGCTAGAGCAAATTGTCAACCGTCATTTAGGATCGATGGGATTCTCATGGAACTCAAACCAGGCTACAAACTGACCGAGGTCGGCATTATCCCAGACGATTGGGAAGTAACAACGGTCGGCCATGAGTTCTCGATCCAATTGGGTAAGATGCTCGACGCGGAGAAGAACGTTGGCGTTCACAAACCCTACTTGGGCAACCGCGCCGTTCAATGGGGACGTATCGAGCTTGACAACATCAGCTTCGTTAAGATGACTCCCTCGGATTTGCAGCGCTTCCGCCTGCGTTACGGCGATTTGCTTGTCTGCGAAGGCGGCGAAATTGGCAGAGCTGCCATTTGGACCCAACCCCTTCAGGAGTGTTATTACCAAAAAGCATTGCATAGACTCCGCCCAACACGCGGCTACAACGTCCGCTTGATGTTGAGCATGCTGGAACGGTGGGCGTCCTTGGGATTCCTGCTCAGCTTCGTCACTCAAACGAGCATTGCGCATCTCCCAAAGGAGAAATTCGAGAAAGTTCCCCTTCCGCTACCGCCTACCAAAGCCGAACAAGAAGCGCTTGCCGAGGCCTTGAGCGACGCGGACGCCCTCATCGAATCCCTTGAGCAACTCATCACCAAAAAACGCCACCTCAAACAAGGCTCCCTGCAGGAATTGCTCACTGGCACAAAGCGCCTGCCGGGATTCACTGGACCGTGGTCTGATAAAGTGCTTGGTGAATTATTCACGTTCAAAAATGGACTGAATAAGAGCAAAGAGTTCTTTGGCCATGGGACGCCGATCGTGAACTATATGGATGTGTTCCTCTCGTCGACTATCGACCCCACTCAGCTTCAAGGTCGAGTCTCCTTAAGTAAAGAAGAGATTCGAAATTATGACGTCAAGAAAGGTGATGTGTTTTTCACTAGAACGTCAGAAACCGCAGACGAAATTGGTATGAGTTCAGCAGTGTTGGGCGAGCCTGAGAACACGGTGTTTAGTGGCTTCGTTCTTCGTGCACGCCCAAAGGACGCGAGCCTTTGCGATTCCTTCAAGGGGTATTGCTTCCGATCTGATTCAATCAGAAAGCAGATTGTAGGGAAGGCATCCTATACCACTCGGGCGCTAACAAATGGCCGGCTGCTATCGACGGTAAGCATGAAGGTGCCTGAAAAAGCCGAACAAACCGCCATCGCGGCCACACTCTCCGACATAGACGCCGAGATCGCCGCCCTCGAAGCCAAGCTGGCGAAAACCCGCCAGCTGAAGCAAGGCATGATGCACAACCTCCTCACCGGCAAGATCCGCCTGGTAGGAGCCTCAAACCTTCCGGCTGAGGCGATCTCGTAAGTTCGAGTGAGAAATGACATCTTCGATGAAGGACGCATCGCCGGCAATTGTGAACCAGGCAGGCCAGCCATCGTTTACGCGGGCCTGCCGCCGCGGCTTGTATGATGGAAATTTGTTGAGGCTGGCATGATCACAAAAGAGACTCTTCACCATCTCGTCGACGACTTGCCCGACGATCAAAACGAGTTGGCTTGGGCCCTGCTGGAGGATCTGCGTGACGCCGCCGGTTCCGACGATCCGCCGCTCGACGCCGAAGCCCTCGCGTCGCTCGACCGGGGCCTCGCCGACATCGCCGCGGAACGGGTCAAGCCTCTCGATGTATACAAACGCGAACGCGGATTGTGAACTATCGCGTCAGCGTCTCTCACGAGACCGAAAAAATTCTGGACAGAATGGATCGCCCCACGGAGCGGCGCATCCGGGCACGGTTCGGCCAACTCGGCGAAGATCCTTTCGATCCGCGCATCTCAGCTGCTCTGACCGATCGGCCCGGTGTAAGGAAGTCGCGTGTCGGCGGCTGGCGCATTCTATTTACGGTTGACCACGACGCGAAAGCAATCTACGTTGCCACGGTTCATACCCGTGGTCAGGTCTACAAACACTCATAACGGCCTCGTGCCTCAGTGAGACTTATTCGCGTTGATTCGCGGCCAAGCTTTCCGTGCTCTGATCTCCTTGTTGATAGCCTTAATGGCTTCGTCTGCTGTTTCAAACGGCCCGTACGTTCGACCGTGCTTGATGTCGTCATCGGCTTTCGCCAGCCGCGCGTCAATTACTCGGCGCTGCGCGGGCGTGTAGTCGCCGTCCGCGTTCCGAAACTCGGACCGCGTGTTTTGAACGTTTAGAAACATAGAAAGTGGGGTTTCTCTCCCGTGGGAAGCATACCAGATGAGAGGCGGTCAACCCCAATTCCCATTCGCGTCTATTCGCGTTCATTCGCGGCCAAATATTTGCACTTGATGACTGATACTCAAAATAGGGCCCAATCAACCTCCCAACATGACCATCGGCCAATCCGAACGCGCCACCCAGAACCGCATCATCGCCCTGTTCCGCGAGGAACTCGGCTATCGCTTCCTCGGCGACTGGCGGGACCGCGACGGCAATAGCAACATCGAAGAAACCTTGCTCACTCCGTTCCTGACTCGGAGCGGCTACAACCCCGCCCAAATCGCCAAGGCCATCTACGATCTCCGCACGGCCGCCAACCACCACAGCCGCGGCCTCTACGGGAATAACAAAGAAGTCTACAAACTGCTGCGCTACGGCGTCCACGTCAAGACCGAGGCGGGTAAGAACACCGAAACCGTCAAACTGATCGACTGGGAAAACCCCACCAAAAACGATTTCGCCATCGCCGAGGAAGTCACCTTGCGCGGCAATCACGAGCGTCGTCCCGACCTCGTGCTCTACGTAAACGGCATAGCCGTGGCGATGATCGAACTGAAGAACAGCCGGGTCTCCATCGGTCACGGCATACGCCAGAGTATTTCCAATCAGCAGCCCGAGTTCAATGCGCCGTTCTTCACCACTGTGCAATTTATCTTCGCGGGGAACGATTCCGAAGGCCTCAAATACGGCGCTATCGAGACCCCGGAGAAATTCTTCCTGCACTGGAAAGAAGACGAGCAGGATAACACCCGCTTCAAGATCGACAAATACTTGCTCAAGATGTGCCGCAAAGATCGCCTTCTAGAGCTGATGCACGATTTCGTGCTTTTTGACGGCGGTCTCAAAAAACTCCCCCGAGCGCATCAGTACTTCGGCATCAAAGCAGCCCAGAAGCATGTGCACGAACGGAAAGGTGGCATCATCTGGCACACCCAGGGCAGCGGCAAAAGCATCGTCATGGTGCTCTTAGCCAAATGGATTTTGGAGAACAACTCCAATGCCCGCGTCGTCATCGTCACGGACCGTGACGAGTTGGACAAACAAATCGAAGGAGTCTTCAACGAGGCTGGAGAGAGCATAAAGCGCACCAGCAGCGGGCGCGATCTGATCACGCAACTCGGCAAGGCCGAGCCGCGGCTGCTCTGTTCGCTCGTCCATAAGTTCGGTAAGAAAGGTGTGGACAACTTCGAAGAGTTCATCAAGGAAATGGACGCGCAGCCGTGCCAGACGGTCGGCGAGATCTTCGTGTTCGTGGATGAGTGCCACCGTACGGAGAGCGGCAAACTCAACCGCGTCATGAAGGCCATCATGCGCAATGCCGTTTTTATCGGCTTCACCGGTACGCCCCTCCTCAAGAAAGATAAGCAGACCAGCCTGGAAGTCTTCGGCGGCTACATCCACACTTATAAGTTCAGCGAAGCCGTAGAGGATAAGGTCGTTCTGGATCTTCTCTACGAAGCGCGGGATATCAACCAGCGCCTCGGATCGCAAGACAAAATAGACGCCTGGTTCGACGCCAAAACCAAAGGTCTGAACGAGTGGCAGAAAGATGCCCTGCGCGAGCAGTGGGGCACCATGAAAAGCGTCCTCAGTTCCAAATCCCGCATGGCCCGGGTAGTGAATGATATAGTCTTCGACTTCAGCGTCAAGCCGCGCCTGAACACCCAGCGCGGCAATGCCCTTCTGGTCACTTCCAGCATTTACGATGCTTGTAAGTATTTCACCTTGTTCCAGAAAACTCCGCTCAAAGACCGCTGCGCGGTGGTTACATCCTATAACCCTTTGACCCGGGACATCACCGAGGAGAACACGGGTGCATCGACCGAAACCGACAAGGAATTCCTCTATAACACCTACACCGATTTGCTGAAGGACATTGAAGCCGCACCAGGTAAGACCAAGACCGAAACCTACGAGGACCGGGCGAAAACACTATTCAAGAAGGAGCCCGCCCACATGAAGCTCCTCATCGTAGTGGACAAGCTCCTCACCGGATTTGATGCACCACCCTGCACCTATCTCTATATCGATAAAACGATGCAGGATCATGGCCTGTTTCAGGCCATCTGCCGCACCAACCGGCTAGACGGTGAGGACAAAGAGTTCGGCTATATCGTCGACTATAAGAACCTTTTCAAAAGCGTCGAGAAGGCCATCGCCGTTTACACGTCCGAACTGGATCACAGCGACGGCAGCGGAGTCGATCCCGACGTTCTTCTCAAGGATCGCTTGAAGAAAGGCCGCGAGCGGCTCGACAATGCGCTCGAAGCTATTGCCATGCTCTGCGAGCCGGTGCAGCCACCCCAGGGCGAGCTGGAGCACATCCACTATTTTTGCGGCAACACCGAAAGTCCCGACGAACTGAAAGAGCGGGAGCCACAGCGCGTCGCCCTCTACAAAGCGACCGCCGCCCTCGTGCGTTCCTTCGCCAACATCGCAGACGAACTCGAAGCCGCTGGCTACACTGATCTCGACGTCAGTCGCATTAAACAAGCGCTCGGCCGTTATCTGAACCTCCGCGAGATCATTCGCAACGCCAGCGGCGAGACGCTCGACCTCAAAACCTATGAGGCCGACATGCGGCACCTCATCGACACCTACATCGAAGCCGATGAGCCCCGAAAGATTTCGCCTTTCGACAACATGTCGCTCCTGGAGCTGATCGTCAAGACCGGCATCGCGGACGCGATCAACCGCCTGCCTGCTGGCATCCGAAGCAACCGCGGGGCGATTGCCGAAACAATCGAGAATAACGTTCGCAGCAAGATCATCAAAGAACACCTCCACGACCCCGCCTTCTATGAAAAAATATCGGCGCTGCTCGACGAGATAATCGCCGCCCGCAGATCGAGGGCGATCGAATATGAGGAATACCTGAATCGCATCGCCGAACTAGCCAAGCGAGTCGAAGCGGGCCAGTCCGAAGACACCCCGCAGCAGGTCGATACTCCTGGGCGCCGCGCCCTCTACAACAACCTCAACAAGAACTCGGATCTGGCTCTCCAGATCGACCAGGTCGTCAAGAGCACACGCCACGACGGCTGGCGCGGCGTTCAATCCCGCGAGCAGGTCATCAAGCGAGCCCTGTATGACGTACTCCTCGACGAGCCCGAAGTAGAGCGCATCTTCCTCATCGTGAAACAGCAAAAGGAATACTGATGGTCTCGAAAATCGAGCTTGGCAACATCGCCGTCGATGTCGTGAAAAAGAACATCAAGAACGTCCACCTGAGTGTCTATCCTCCGAACGGCAAAGTGCGAATCTCCGCCCCCCTGCGTATGGACCTCGACACCATCCGGGTGTTCGCAATTTCCAAGCTCGCCTGGATCAAGCAACAGCAAAGAAAGATAACCGCGCAGGAGCGCGAACCACCCCGCGAGTACCTCGACCGCGAAAGCCATTATGTCTGGGGCAAGCGCTATCTCCTCAAGACCATCGAGAAGAACTCGGCCCCGCAAGTGGAACTGAACCACAGCCAAATGCTCCTCCAGACTCGCCCGGGCACGAGTGACGAGAAAACCCAAGCCATCCTCGACGAATGGTATCGTGCACAACTCAAGCAAGCCGTCCCTGCGCTGATCCAAAAATGGGAGCCGCTCATGCACGTGAAAGTCGAGCGCTTCTTCGTGCAAAAAATGAAAACAAAATGGGGTAACTGCAGCCCCTATTCCGCAAGCATCCGCCTCAATACCGATCTCGCCAAGAAACCAAGGGAATGTCTCGAATACATCATCGTCCATGAAATGGCCCACCTGCTAGAGCCCACCCACAACAGCCGCTTCATCGCCCTGATGGATCACTTCATGCCGAACTGGCAATTCCATCGGCAAACCCTAAACCGCCTACCCGTCCGCCACGAGACCTGGCATTACTAACCGTAGGACATGCTTTAGCTGGTCCCCAATAAGATCATCACAGAAATATCGCCCCTATCTTCGCCCTCCTTTCAACAACATCCAATTTCCCCCGCACGCCTGCGCCGCCGCTCCATGCTTTCCTTAGACCAGGGGACACTTCCGTCCCGCCCAGTCTTTTAAAGGAACACCAACATGGAAATCTCCGACACGCAACTCCAGGCCAATCGCCTGAACGCTCAGCTCAGTACCGGTCCCAAAACCCC
>JBBSHP010000017.1:0-15823 GCA_038232555.1 Bryobacterales bacterium | reverse complement strand
GCAGCACACGGGCCGCTTCGGGCTGTAGTTCCTTGGCTTTCCCAAGCATTTGAATGCCATTCATGCGGGGCATTAAATAATCGCTGATCACCACGTCCACGGGGTTGGTTTGCAAATGCTCAATGGCGTCCTGGGGATCGTTGAAGCCGTGAATCGTGTACTCCGTTTCCAGTTGCAGGAACGCCCTGATGCTGGTAAGTACCATGTCTTCGTCATCGACGAGGAGAATATGCGGCTGTCCGTTTTCAGTCAAGAGTGCTCCTAAAGTTTGCTGCGATCCGCCGGATCGGCTTTGGGTTGTTGAATCGGAATCCGGACGTGGAAGGTGGTGCCGTGGTCCAAGTCGGTTTCGAAATCGATTTTTCCCCCATGCGTATCTACCACGATCTCACGGGTGAGGGTCAGTCCCAGGCCGGTTCCTTCGCCGATCGGCTTGGTGGTGAATCCGGCTGCAAAGATTTTCGAGCGGACGGCTAAGGGTATGCCTGTTCCGCTGTCGCTTACCGAGATGTGAACCAAGGGTCCCTCGGCGGCGGTACGCACTGTGATGGTACCCTCGTCGGGAATGGCTTGGCCTGCGTTCACGATCAGATTGAGAAAAACCTGGTTGAGCAGTCCTGGAAAGCATTCCACTTTGGGAAGGTCCCCGAACTCCGTCTGCATGGTGATGCGATTTCTAAAGACGGTGCTGGTCAGTTTGATCATGTTCCGCAGCAGGTCGTTGATATCCACTATTTCGAGATCGCTGGCGTTTACGCGCGCAAAGGTTTTTAAGCTGCGAATAATCCCGGAGATGCGCTCGCAGGCGATCTTGTCTATCGCGGCTAAGCCGATGATGATGTCCACCATGTCGGTCACCTTCTGAGGCGGTGGGGTAGATGCTTGCTGGGCAGCGGCAAGCAGCCCCTTCAGTTTGTCGAGTGACCGGATGATGACTTCGTTGTTTGAGAATATCGAGCCAATGGGTGTGTTGATCTCATGCACAATACCCGCGGAAAGCCGCCCCAGGGCCGCCATTTTGTGAGCTTCGGCTAACTTCCGGTTGGCCGTATCCAGTTCCTCCCGGAGGCTGCCGAGTTCGTCCGAATGGTTCCCCGTCTCCGGCATGCGTCTTGGTTCAGGCAGGCTGCACGATTTGACGGAACCTTCTCACCAGGGTTGTAAAGATGGACGCCGTGATCTCCATGTTGTCTGACAACAGGTCGAATAACTCGTCGCGACCGATTCGCAGAAGCCGGGTGTCCTCGGCGGTTCGCGCAGTGACAGGCAACGGATCGGGATCGAACAGCGCCCAGGCGCCCAGAACATCATTCTGTTTTGCGATGGTCAAGGGGCTGTCCTTCTGGCTAATTTCGACCGAGCCATCCAGAATCACGAAGAGGGCGTCCAGACTTTTGTCAGGCTGCAGGACCACTTTGCCGGAGGGATAACGAACCTCTTTGGCAATGGTCGCAATGCGCGAGAGTTGATCCGCTGTCAGATTCTTTAGCAGCTCAACCGCCTCGAGCGCGATTACTTTTTCAATGATGTTGAGTTCAGCCATTTATGAATTCAAGAGCGGTCGAAGTTATGCTAACACTGCCATGGCGTCCTCAGCGACTTGCCAGATCGGCGACACAGCGCTGCCGGCCTTGGCGTGGGCTTGTTGAATAGCAGGCAACAGAGTCGTCAACCGCAACTGCGCGGCAGTGGCAATGGCGCACGACACCAGCCATTCGTCTCCGGAGGAAAGGATTTCCCGTACAGCGCTTTCGGGATCTTTGCTCTGAATGCCAAACAGATCTCGGCCGCGCTGCGCCAGCATGGCCGGGTCGTCCAATATTGGAACTAAGATGCGCTTGGTGTCACGGTCCAGAACGCTATCCAGAAACTCCAGAGCGGCGGCGTGCTCATCGCGTTGTCCACTCCTCATTGCAAGGAATGCGGCGTAGACCTGGCGCGGAGGATAGCGCAACCCGAGTAAACGGAAGAGGCGGTCGATGGTGGCTTTCAGACGCTCTTCCAAGGTACCCGCAAGCAAGGCGGCCGGAGTCCGCGGCTTACCCGGTTCCCGGAAGGCCTCCAAGGAGGCGCTTAATTCGAAGTAGTAACGCGCTTCCGAGGCGACCTGCTCCGCCACCGACTTAGCGCCGTAATCCAGGTTGGGCGCACTTTCGCGCAGGCGGTTCAAGGCTCGCAACACACCTGCGCGCAAAGTCATATTGGGGTCGCTGATGAAACCCAGGAGAATTTCTACGGATCTTTGCGCGGGGATCAGACGCAGCACTCTGGGGATCTGCCGCCGGATAGCAACAGGCACTTTGGGATCATGCAGCAAATCGCCCAATGTGCCCACGATCCGCTCGCCATGGGCGGAGAGCGCCTCGATGGCGGCCCGGCGCAGCTTGGGGTCCGAGAGCTTCCGAACCATGGCAGGCACGTACTCCCGGTTCTGCAAAGTCCCCGCAGCATGAAAAGCGGCTCCGATCACCGCGGCATCCTGGTCCTCCAACAGCCGGTGGAGGACCGCGGTGCCCTGATCTCCTCTGGCGGACACGGCCAAAGCGGCCAGGCGCCTGCGTTTCGGATCGGGCGAATTGGACGCTTCCTGCAGCCAGTCCTCTCCGATCAACTCGCGCGCGAGATCGGGGTTTGCGGTCAACGCTGTGAGCGCGCCTTCGGTGGCCGTCGGGTTGGGGTGCTTCAGGAGCAGAGCAGCCATAGCACGCTTCTCCGGTGTTACGGAAAGCACGTACCGCACGGCGCTCAAGACCAGTTCGCGGTCCTCGCCCGGTCTGGCTGACCGAATGTCGCGGTTGGCCTGCTCAATAAAGTCCGGAATCTCCGCTTGGGCGGCTAAGTTGTACAGTTTGGCTCGCACTTCGGGCGAAGCACCGTTGATCAATCGTCCGAGCAGAGGGCCGATTTTGTAGCCGGTGGCCTCACTCAGTAAAGACAAAGCATAGGTGGCCTGACGCGGGTTGGGGCTCTCGGCTGTTTGCTCCAGCATGGCGATTAGGCCGGGGTCGTCCATCGACACGCGCGCGCTTTCGATGTCCAGTCTGCGGGATTCCAGACGCTTCCGTACGGTCGCAATGTACTCTTTTTTGGCAAAGGCCGAGAGCAGCATCCAGGCGACGGACAGCACCATTACGATCAGGGCGACATAACGCTGAGGAGCGGCGAACACGAATGTGACCAGCACCAACAACATGCCACCGAGTCCGCGGGCGAAGCGATCCACAAATACATCCACGAAAGCCTTGGTCCTGTTCCGGAGATCAAGCGGCAGCGGTAAGTACAGCAATTCCATTCCAGTCTTGTTGAACGAATAGCGAGTGGAAGCCTCTGTCAAACGCGTAGCGGCAGTAGAAGCTACAGTAGGAGAAATTAGCGCAGCGATGGAAGCAAGCGCGATGGAAAAGGGCATGATCTGCAGTGTGCCGCCCACGCCGAAGCGGCTGACCACGAACCCGGTCAGGAAAAACTGAAACACGAAAGTAATGATGTTGAGCCAAAATCCATAGAAAGTTCCTAGGAAGGCGGTCAGGTCCTCCTTCTTATAGTGCGCTTTAGCCTGCGCATTGAACTGGTATTCGACCAGCACGTCGATGACGAAGGTCACGATCATGATCGCCATGATCACCTGCAGGTGGCGATGCCGCCGCAGGTTGCCGAGAATTTCGCCAAAGCTGAACTCTTCATCCTCCTCGTTAGCCGCTTTAGCCTCCCCGAGGATCTTCCCCTGATCTTTCAGGAGAATCCAGAATGGGATGTAGGAAAGCACTACCATGCCGGCGCACACCAGAATCAAGTTAGCATTGCCGATGTGCCGCACCGTGACCGCGGTGATTTCTCCGCCAAAAGCCGCGCCCATCACGGAACCGACTCCCAGAATGCCGTATAGCCGTTTGGCCTCGCGCGAGGTAAACACGTTCGCCGCGATTAGCCATCCCTGTGACACCAGAATAATGCTGAAGAGGCTCACCCAGATATTAAACGCATACACAATCCAACTGATATCCGAGGCGATCAGCCACCAGAAGCCGGCCAAAACAACGATCGAGAAGATGGTCGCGATGTTGACAGCTTTCTTCAACGAGGAGTTGACGGCCATCTTGGTATAGAAGAAGGCCAGTACACCGCCTACGGCGGCGATCAGAACATACAGCCAGGGAAGTTTGTCGATCTCGAACTTATTGAGGAAGATGGCGCGCGATACAGGCTTTAGGATGTAGTAGGCGGACAAGACCGACCCCAGATACAAAGTGAGGCAAGCCGTGCGCAGATACTCGCCAGGGCGAACATCGAACATACTTCTCCAAAAGATTCGTAAGCGGGTCATGCTCTCCCATTATCCAGTGTCACGAGTTGCAGGTTACAACTCAGGCAAAAACAGGCGGTGCGCTAAATGCGGGTTAATCGTCCTGAGACGAATGTCAGTTTACTGGGGCGCGCTGGGGGCGACCGCGCCTTCAAAGGTAATGTCGAAAATCTGTTTGCAGTAATACGTCAAGAGACCCGTCTTCTCCAGAGGTTTTACTATCCCGAGAGTGACTAACTTCTTGAGGTCGGAATGCGCTGTTGGATAAGTAACGTTAAACCGTTCCTTGACGGCCTTCACCGTAACTACGGGACTTTCAAAAAAAATATCAACCAGAGAAGATAATCTTATGCTTCCACCCTTTAGCCTTTTGTGGAACTCGCGGTGAAGAGCAAGAAGCTTGTCGCACCGCTTTTCCGTATCGAGAGCTTGCGCAACTACGCCCTCGAGGCAAAACTCCGTCCACGCCTCCCAGCTTCCGTGAGTACTGACAGCCAAGAGCAGGTCCATGTATTCTGTTTTCCTCTTTTCAAAAAACGCGCTCATGTACAGCCACTGACTGGACAACTTGCACCATTCTGCAATAGCCAGGGAGAGAAGTAGCCGCCCGACGCGCCCATTTCCGTCACGGAAGGGGTGAATGGTTTCAAATTGATAGTGTGCAAGAAATGACCTGACAAGCGGATCGAATCCATCATCCTTGTGTAGGTAGCCTTCAAAAGCAATCAGTACGCCGTCCAAGTGGCTAACCGGAGGCGGGACAAATCGCGCCGGTCTTCCAATTTGATTTTGAATCTGTCTGAACTCACCGGGCCTTTGATCAGAGCCCCTGACGCCCTCCATGAGTACACCATGAAGATCGCGTATTAACCGCAAAGAGAGCGGCAGGGTATTAACCCCGTCCAGCCGCAGTCTTAGCGCACGACGATAATTAAAGACCTCTCGGTAAGCATTTGTCGGGTCAGACTCTGAGATCGGAAACCGCGGATCAACCTGAAACAACGCTTGTTGTTGAGGGTCAGTGATCGTTCCTTCGAGCTGAGATGAAAGCTGCGCTTCTCGGCTTTGCAATGGCCATAGGAGAATCTCTGGTTTTGGTAGATGCTTCCCTGTGCCATCCAAACTTGCAAGGCATGTCCTCGCTTCCAGGAGCGATTTCCACAAACGCTCGGGCCATTTCCATTTGGGCGGAAGGGGATGCGGAACAAAAGCGAATCGTACATCGGGCGTTCCGTTTGGAATGGGAATGAGGTCTCCAGTCATGCCTCTAGTGAAGTCTTTGCGGTCCATAAGAAATTTTACTGTAGCAGTTTGGAGTAAAAAAATACACTCATAATTTTACTGTTAGTTTTATTGCTTTGATCGAAGGCCGGATCGAAGGCCTGCCGCGTGGACTTCGCGCCACTCATCAAGGTTACCTGGCCTCACCAGAGGGTAAGGCGATTCACGTGTTTGACGAATGAGTGTCTAAAGAAGTGGCAGAATCACTGGGCTGACGCTAGCGCTCTGGTTTGCGTTCTATAACCTTTGCCGGTGCAGCTTGGCGGAGAGGAACTGCTTCACGTGCTCGCGATTTTACAGCGGAACCGCAGCTTGCGCGTCACGCCCGCAATGGAAAGTGGAATTGCGGAATTGCCGATCAGGTATGGACTTTACGTGAACTCCTGAAGGCCGGGTGATCGGCTGGCCGCCGATCCGTCCCAGGCCCCAACAATACTCAACCCAACCTTTAGCGCACTACCGGCGCAAAAACAGGGAGGTTAGGTGGATTTCCGGAGTGTAGTACTTTAATTTGCCGGTATAGACCTTAGATACTAGGAAAATAAACCTATCGATTTTCAGCCCTGTGTACTATAGCCATTTTGGTTAAACCCTAGGAAAATAAATTGTTGATGGGCTGTTCTCCAGACTCGCGTGTGTTCCTCGGTATGTCGGCGATCGTCGCGAGCCCGGCGATGCGGCAAGTCCTGGCTACCATCGAGCGGGTGGCGCAGACCACGGCGAGCGTGCTGATTCAGGGTGAAAGCGGATCCGGCAAAGAGTTGGTGGCCCGGGCGGTTCATCATTATTCGTTACGGTGCAGCAAACCGTGGGTGGATGTGAGTTGCGCAGCTCTGCCCGAACATCTGATCGAGAGCGAGCTATTCGGTTATGAGCGCGGCGCCTTCAGCGGAGCCGATTCCCCGAAACCCGGGCTGTTCGAGCTGGCCCACCAAGGTACTCTTTTTCTGGATGAAGTGGGTGAGTTGGATCCTCGCATGCAAGTGAAGCTCCTGCGAGTCCTGGACGGGGTTCCGTACTACCGGTTGGGGGGCGTGCGCAAGGTTACCGTGGATGTGCGGATCATTGCTGCGACTAATCAGGATCTGGAACAGATGCTGGGCACCAGCCGTTTCCGCAGCGATCTCTATCACCGGCTTGGACAGATTAGCGTACGTGTGCCCCCACTGCGCGAACGCGCCGAAGATATCATGCCCCTGTCGGATCATTTCCTTCAGAAGATTAAGCCGGGCGCATTCCTCTCTGCCGAAGCGGGCGATGTGCTTCGCAAGCATTCCTGGCCGGGAAATGTCCGGGAACTGCGGAACGTGATTACCAAGACAGCAGTAATGGCCCTGCGCGATGAAATCGGCGCGGAAGACCTCGCAGCCGAGCTGCATCGCTCGCCCGTTATGCGGGAAGTCAAGACTGTTGCGATCAACGCCGAGGCCGCACAATCCGAAACATCCAACCTGGACGGAATTGAGCGGCGCATGATTATCAAGGTGCTCGGCGAAACCAATGGCCATCAACAGCGCGCGGCCGAATTGCTCGGCATCTCCCGGCGCACCCTAAGCCGCAAACTGAAGATCTACGAAACCGAAACTGAGCGGCGAAGCTGTGCATCCTGAGAACCGGCGGTCTGAAAAGCGGTATGAAGTCGAGCAGGATCTTTTGCTCGCGTTCGACGACCCCGTGCCGCACGAAGTAAGGGCGGTGCTAACGGACTATAGCAACAGCGGCTTTCGAGCCAGGCACGGATACACCAATCTGGAAACCGGACAGGTGGTTCGTTTCCAGCAATTGGTCTCTTCGGGTCAAGCCAAAGTAGTCTGGAACCGGATCAGCGGCGGCAAAGTCGAGACAGGATTTTTGGTTTTATAGCGGTTTAGTAGCCAGCCGCTTTGGAAGCTGCGCGTCCATCGGCTGCGCCCTGTAGCCATCCGTCGCTTGCCAGGATCGCTTCCACTCGTGCGATTACCACGGCCGTCGCTTCCGAGCTTTCGACATCGTGGCCCATGCCCTTCAGCAAGGCGATGGTGTCCGGCGAAATTCCTTTTTCAAGGTAGAGCTTGTCGGGCTTCCACTGGTGATGGAAGCGCGGCCAATCGACTGCCTCTTGCACATTCATATGGAAATCGGCGACGTTCAGGAAAACCTGCAGGACTCCGTTGATGATGCGCGATCCGCCGGGCGCACCCAAGGCCATAAAGAACTTGCCATCGCGCAGCACGATGGAGGGAGTCATCGACGATAGGGGCCGCTTGCCGGGCTGAATGGCGTTAGCTTCGCCTTGAATCAGTCCAAACAGATTGGCTTCGCCCGGTTTGGCGGCAAAATCGTCCATTTCATTGTTGAGAAGGAATCCTAGACCTGGAACAGTCACGCCGCTACCATAGCCGCCGTTCAGAGTGTAGGTGACGGCTACGGCATTCCCTTCGGCGTCAACGATGTTGTAGTGCGTTGTTTCGGTACTCTCATGGCCAGCCAGATTGCCTGGATGGAGTTGCTCGCTGGACGTGGCGCGCTGCCGGTCGATCGTGTCTCGTCGACTCGTTACATAATGCGGTTCGAGCAGCTTCTTGATCGGAACCTTGAAGAAATCGGGATCGCCAAAGTACTCGCTCCGGTCGGCGTAAAACCTCCGCATCACTTCTGCAACATAGTGGATTGACGCCGCCGATCCCGCGCCGGTCTTCTCGTAACCCGAGCCGTCCAGCATTCCCAACATTTGCAGGATTCCGATTCCACCCGAGCTGGGAGGAGGCGTAGTGATGATCTCAAAGTCCCGATAGCGGCCCGTCAAAGGAGCGCGCACCACGGGCTGATAATTCTTTAGATCCTCGAGCGTGAGGGTCCCTCCGTTGGCTTGCATGGCCGCGGCTAACTTCTTTGCGGTTTCGCCCAGGTAGAAGTCTGCAGCTCCGTTTTTTTGAATCCGTTTGAGAGTGTCCGCTAAATCGGGTTGCCTAAAAGTGTCTCCGGCGGAGTACAAGTCGCCGCCTTTCAGAAAAATCCGTTTCGACTCTGGAAACTGGGCAAGCAGAGCCGAGCTGCCCCGCATGGATTGAGCGAGGCCATAGGAGGCGGAAAATCCGTCTGAGGCCAAACTCACAGCCGGCTGGAGCAGCTCCGGCCATGGTTTCTTCCCGTACTTGCGATGCGCCAACTCGAACCCGCGCACCGAGCCGGGAACTCCGGAAGCTCTCCAGCCTTGCAGACTGGCGCCGGTGAGTTTCCCGGATGAATCCAGGTACATATCGCGTGAGGCGCTTTGGGGCGCCCGCTCGCGAAAGTCGATGAACGTAGTTGTGCCGTCCGCAAAACGAGCGAGCAGAAATCCGCCTCCGCCAAGATTTCCGGCGTAAGGATGCGTAACGGCCAGCGCAAACCCGACCGCAACGGCAGCGTCGATGGCGTTGCCGCCCGCTTTTAAAACGGACACGCCAACGTCGGTCGCCAGCGGCTCCTGGGCCACCACCATGGCAGAACGCGAGCGGACCGGTTGCCGAGCAAACAGAGCGGGGACCATACAAAGTGCGAGCAAGGCGCGGCTGGGCATTACCCGATATTACTACCTAGCGGGGCGCTGCGGCGATGGGGGGCAAGGCCCGGCTGTTCTCGCTGTCTGGCGGAAGCGTAATCTCCGAAATTGCTCCCGTGCTACATTTGATGGTTCGCGCCGCGTTGCATGTCGATACAGATCCTTTTGCAGGGCAGAATCTTCGGTTTCGACGACTTCGTCGCTCAATCCGGTCCTACCGACGCCGAGTTGACTGGCCGAGCCCACTGGACGGTTCTTTTGAGCGAAATTCTTCCGCGGGCGTTGATCGCAGAGCTCAACCTTTCGAAAATGCTGCTGGGCTCCAGTGGCAGCGAGCAGTTCCTGGTGGTTCTGCCCGAGGAGTTCCGCACTCAAGCTGAAGAGTTCCTCATCTCGGCCAGCAGTGCCATCACTGCCTTGAGCGGGGGCCAACTAAGTTTACTGTGGGCCATCACCGAGAATCTTGGTGACTGGACCGTGGTGCGAAAGCGTCTCAACGATCTCACGCAGCACAAACGGAGAACGCCGCTGGCCTCCACGGACGCGCTTACCCAAGTGGATAGCTTAACTGTTGACGACGAGTATTTCCGGGAGTTCGCATCGGCCATGCGCGATGCCACGGCACTGGGCTGGTCGCCTGAAGCTCCCGCCCGGATCGTATGGGCTGGAGGCAAACACGTTTGGGCAATCGGCTCCGGGCCGGCCGCCGCCCTGGACGCGATCCCGGTGGCGCGTCACACTGCCTTGAGCGACGATGGACACGACCTGGCGAGCCTGGCAGTGTTGGCGAGTCGCGCGGAAGGTGCGGAAATCTGGGGCGTGCTGCGCGGCGATGTGGATAACTTCGGAATTCGCATCCGCCGCCTGCACAGCATCGAAGAGCACGTCCAACTCTCCGTTTTGTACAAGCAGTTTCTGGCCGGTGAGATCGAAGTGCTCTGCTCCATGGGTGAATTCTGGCGCAAAGTGACTCTCATTTACGCTGGAGGAGACGATTTTGCCGTGTACGGAGCGTGGGACGCCCTCATCGGGTTTGGCCGCGAGCTGCAGCGGTTGTTTCATCGCTTTGCCGAGGAGCACCTGAAAGAATTTCCGGGACCGGAAGGCAAGACCATCACCATGGCTCTTGCGCTGGCTCAGGCGGAAAGCAGTTTGGCTACGGTGTATGATCGTGCCGGCCAGAAATTGCAGTTGGCCAAATCGGTCGATAAGGACTGTTTCCACTTACTTGGGCGCACGCTCGAATGGAAGCAGCTCACCGACGCGGCCGACGTAAAAGAGGACCTTACTAGAATGGTGAAGGAGCACGGTATCGCACCCGAGTATATTCGCGAGCTGTGCGCGATTTATCGGGAGACCAAGCGGACCGGCAGTTCGCGACGTACCGAGAAGCCTTGGCGGTTCCATCGGAGATTGAACAGAATCCTGGGGAGCGGACGTTCGCGCGAGTTTCAAAGGGCTCGCAACAGTTTGGTCGTGGATCTTGTTGGCAGAAATCCGGTACATATAAAGTTGCGTCCATCGGGCCGGGTGGCGTTAGAATGGGCGAGACTATCTACAGGTAAAGAGGCGTAATGGCAGAACCGCAACAGGAAACAAAAGGCCGGGAAAATCGCCCCCGTGAAGGGCGCGGCGCTAGTGAAGGCCGCCGCGAAGGCGGAAGCCGCGAGGGTGGCGGCCGGGAGGGTGGCGGACGGGACCGCGGAGATCGCGGGGAGCGGGGCGACCGCGGCCGTTTCGAAGGACCTCCCGAGATCGACCTGGACAAGCTGATGTCCGATCCGCTCTATCTGGACAACCAGGCCCACGGAGTAGTAAGCCGTATGCGCGATATGGACTCGGGTACCAAGAGCCAGTTGCGACGCTTGTATAACGCGGTCCGCCGCGCCGTCCGCGCACCCGAGAATGAGCGCCAGCACCAGTTTGTGATGTTGCGTGCGAGGCTGGCCTATACCATTGCGCGGCATTCATTGCGGAGCTTGGATTCGATTGAAAAGCTGCTGCTTACGGTGACCCGTAAGAATGAGGCGCGCGGGTATGAGCGCTTCCGCGATCTTTTTGAAGCCATCGTGGCATATAACGAGTAACGAGCAGTCAATGGAAAATATTGGATGAGTTCGCACACAGCGCAAACAGAACTGAAACTCGTCGGGAAACTGATCCTGGAAGGCGACTTGGAATGCCAGACGGGCTTGCATATTGGCGCCGGGAAAGGATCGCTTGAAATTGGAGGCGCCGACAATCCCGTGGTCAAAGACGCCTTTGGATTGCCGTACGTGCCGGGCAGTTCGCTACGCGGCAAGCTGCGGTCTCTGCTCGAGCAGGCATCCGGCCTGGCCGTACCGAGTGAACTGGTGTACCTTTCGAGACGCAAAGGACAGGAAGTTCGCATTCACCAGAGCGAACGTCCCGATGACGAGATCTGCCTGCTGTTCGGGCGTAATCCAGGGAGAATGGAGCGGGTCTCCGGCGACAGTCACGACAATAGCGCGGCCAGTCCGGCCCGGCTGACGGTGTACGATGCTCCCCTGATCGCCGACAGCATCACGCCGCAGATGCGCGAAAATCTGGACGACGAGCTTACCGAAGTGAAGAGCGAAAACGCGGTGGACCGCATTACGTCCCAAGCCAATACGCGCACACTGGAGCGCGTGCCTGCGGGAGCGCGCTTTCACTGCCGGATCGTTCTGGATGTTTTGTGCGATGAAGATCGTGAGCTGCTGCCACGTTTGATCGAAGGTCTGCGTTTGCTCGAAGATGACAGTCTGGGGGGAGGCGGTTCGCGCGGCAGCGGCCGCGTGCGGCTGGCCAATCTGAAACTCACGTGGCGGAACCGCGAGTTCTACTCAACGGGTGCCGCTGAGCAAGAGCTGCTGACCGGCGCCGATGCAGCGGGCCTGCACGCACTGGTCTCCGGCCAGGATTTCGCAGCAAAGCTGAGCTGACGGCCGCTGTCTTTCCTATAAAAGTGATGGTCGTCATTTCTATCGTCCGTTTCCGGCCGGCTGGTCCGTGGCGATTCGGACCGGATTCGGGAGCGCGGGATCGTGTGGACACGGTTTGCCACAGCGATACGCTTTTCTCGGCGGTGACTCACGCCATGGCACGGCTCGGCTTCTTAGAGGACTGGTTGACCGCCACGGCCAGCGAGTCCGCTCCCGCCGTCCGTTTCAGCTCGATGTTTCCGTTTCAGCGCGACACACTGTTTGGTCCGCCTCCCCGGAGTCTCTGGCCACCCGCTGCTTCGGCGAAAATTCGGTACAAAGCTGCTAAGTTGGCCCCTTTGGTTGTGATCGCAGCTCTGCTGGGAGACCAGGCCATCGATGAAGATCGTTGGACGCTGGATGGAGAGAGCGAGTGCCTGGTGCCGGTGGAACGGAATCGCGCCGGTGGACCTTTTCGCACTGCCATTCGATCCAACATCGCCGTGGACCGCTTATCGCCAGGCACGTGGGAGGCTCATGCGACTGCATGCCTGGAGTTCGCACCCGACGCAGGCCTTTGGACGCTGGTGGTATTTGCCGATGCGGAAGCGCAGAGCCGCTGGTCCGGCCCGGTCAAAAGTGCATTGAGACTGTTGTCGGATTCCGGCATTGGCGGGGAACGCTCCCGCGGGTGGGGCCGCTCGGCCGAACCGCAGTGGGGGGATGCCGGGGAATTGTTCCCTGTGCCTCCGGACGACCAACCCAGCGCGCACTGGCTGCTGTCTCTTTATGATCCGGCTCCCGAGGATGCGGTGGACTGGACTGCGGGAAATTACGCTACCTTGACGCGCTCCGGCCGGGTAGAGAGTGCCGAGCGCTGGGGGGAACTGAAGCCGGCCTCCCGGATGATCGCGGAAGGATCGGTGGTGGTGGCTGAAAGTGCTCCGCGAGGCCGAGTACGCGATGTTGCGCCGCCAGGAGCTTCTCATCCGGTTTACCGTGCCGGGTTTGCGGTGAGTGTAGCGATCCCGTGGAGAACTGGCACCTTATGAGTTATCGGGTGACTGTTCTTACGCCCACTTTGGTTGGGGACGGCCAGAGGCTTTCGCCGATCGATTACATGGTCTGGAAAGACCACGTCAACGTCCTGAATCAGCGGCGAATTTTACGGCTGCTCTCTAAGGGTCCCCGGCTCGAAAGCTACCTCACTCAATTAAAGACCGCCGACAAGCTCGACTTTGCGTCCTGGGGTGGATTCGCTCAAAACTACGCCGGTCGGCGCATCCCTTTTGAGGATCCCAGTTCGGCCGGTTATTGGGAGCGCGCCCCCTCCGAGAACCTTTTTATCCCTACCTTCGCGGCTGGTGTGGGTGGTCCCTACCTGCCTGCGAGCGCTCTGAAAGGGGCGATCCGTACAGCCGTAATCTCAGGCCTGCTCACGGAAGCGCAACTGAAACAAGGAGCGGAGCGAGCGGCATCGGAAGGGCGGGTTACCCGGCAAGTGACGCAGTCGCTCGAGGATTCGGTACTAGGATCGGGCGGGTCCAGTGCCATGAGGCTACTTCCCGCAGGCGATTCGAAGCCAGTGTCTGAGACCGCATTCAAGATTTACCTGCTCCGCGTCTCCGCCTTGCAATCGAAAGGAGCGGACACGTTTGAAGTCGGCTGGAAACAGGCCGGTCGCGGCACGGCTCGACGGCCCGAGGAGGGTACCCCGCTTTTTGTCGAGATGGCCACCCCTGGCACGGTGTTTGAAGGGCACTGGCGGCTCGACAAAGCAGCGTCTCGCTCCAAAACACGGCTGGCGCCTTCTGATTTTTTGAATGCGGCGAACGTGTATGCCGAGCGGCTTCTCGCAATTCAGGCCCAGTACGGTGAATGGGCAGGCTTGCCGGCGCTCAAAAGTACGGTCGAGCAGTTACAGCAGCGCTTGACTGAAATACGCGAATCCAGGCGCGGGTGCATGCTGGTCTTAGGTTGGGGCGCAGGATTCCTTTCGAAAGCCGCTTCCCTGGATACGCGGGACGACAGTTTCAGGCAGATTCTCAAGCTGGTGCCGTTCTACTCCCGGGCGATTCAGACGGGCTTGCCTTTTCCCAAAACGCGCAAGATCATCTTTCTTCAAAATCAGCCCGCAGCTTTACCAGGGTTTATCCATTTAGAAGATTTACAGCCTGAATAATCGAAGTTAGACGTTAGTCATACTTCCGGATGAAGGCCTGGGATAGCCTCGTTTGGCGCGGCTTCCCATTCAAATCTTGCGACGATTGCATGGTAAGATCCACTATGGGGCAGGATCACGCTCACCCCAACTTAGCCTATGTACAATGCCTTCTTCGGGTTCACTGAAAGCCCCTTCAATTTAAGCCCCGATCCAGCCTTCCTGTATCGCAGCGAGCAGCATGAAGAGGCGCTGGCAAATCTGATTTACGGCGTCCAGAGCCGGAAAGGCTTCATCGTACTGACGGGCGAGGTAGGAACGGGCAAAACTACTATGCTCGAATGCCTGCGAGACTTCTTAGAGTCCCAGTACATCGAGTTCGCTTTTGTATTCAATTCACGCATTAGCAGCGAGCAGTTCTTCGAAATGATTGCTTACGACCTTGATCTGCGTTGCGAGCGAACGTCTAAGACCCAGGTCCTATTTGCGCTGAACGAGCTTCTTCTGCAGCAGTCGCAGCAGGGCCGGACCACCGTTCTTATCGTCGACGAGGCTCATAACCTCGAATGGGAGGTTCTCGAAGAGATCCGTCTGCTCGGGAACATGGAGAACCGCCGCGGCAAGTTACTGCAAATCATTCTGGCCGGCCAGCCTGAGCTTGACCGCAAGCTGGACGCCCCCAATCTTCGCCAGCTAAAGCAGAGAATCGTTCTACGGTGTGGCCTGCAGCCCTTCACGCTCGCCGAAACCACTGAGTACATCAACACCCGCATCCAGAAGGCGGGCGGGCCGGATGAGGAGATCTTCTCCCCGGAGATCATTGCCGAGATTCATTCCCGCTCACAAGGTATTCCGCGGCTTATTAACGCTATCTGCGACAATCTGCTGCTCACTTGTTTCGCCATGGAGACCAAACTCGCTACCATCGAAATGCTCGATGAAGTTAGCAAGGATATGCGGCTCGAATGGTCCGGCAGCCGTCCGCGCGGCCAGCGCTCACGTCAAGCCGAGGAGTCCTTCGAACAGACTCCCTTTTACACGCGCGGCGATTAGTTCCCTTCCTTTCTCTTCCCACCTGCTAGCTACTAACTAGAGACTTTTTGTGCCCGCAAGGCACAAGTTTCTGAGGGTGCGCGGCTCTTCAATTACTAGTACATCTAGTACTTACATAACTCTTACTAATTCAGGATTTCACTTAGTACCGGGTGTAACACAGTACAGATTGTCCCTGATTGCGCTTGTGAAAGACCTTAATGTAATCTAAGCTCAAGCTATTAGACCACTAACTTAATTCTAGTAAGTGGTTCTAAGTTGCATTGATCGAATTCTAAGGTGGATTAAACATGTTCAAAACAACGGTCGTTCCCGCTCTCTGTGCTACACTGGGCGTTTTCTTAGCTTTACCAACTTACGTCGCGGGTCATGAACTACAATCTGGTGGCACCGCGCAGGTCGCCTCGGTCCCCGGAGCGCCGATGCCAAATCCGTGGGAAGTCGCCTCGGTCCCCGGAGCGCCGATGCCAGATCCCTGGGAACTCGCCTCAGTCCCCGGAGCGCCCATGCCAAATCCGTGGGAAGTCGCCTCGGTCCCCGGAGCGCCGATGCCAAATCCGTGGGAACTCGCCTCAGTC
>JBBSHP010000016.1:0-16903 GCA_038232555.1 Bryobacterales bacterium | reverse complement strand
GAAGTGCACTCCAGCTTCACCGCTAAGGAAGACATTCGCATCGTCGATTTGATGCCACACATGCACCTGCGCGGCAAAGACTTCAAATACACGGCCGTGTATCCGGACGGGCGTTCTGAAGTGCTGCTGGACGTTCCCCGCTACGATTTCAACTGGCAGCTGGTCTACCGCTTTCAACAGGCCGTACTGCTGCCAAAGGGAGCGCGTCTGGAGCGTGTCGCGCACTTTGATAATTCGCCCAACAATAAGTACAATCCCGATCCCACCAAAGAAGTGCAATGGGGTCCGCAGACCTTTGAAGAGATGATGATTGGCTGGTTTGACTATACAAACGAGAGCCAGAGCGTGCCGCCCAGCAACGCCGTGGCAACGCGGAATTAGGTAGCACCCAGAAAGGGGAGACAGCAATTTTATGTGGATTCGGAAAGCAGACCGCGACCGGCGCAAAGGCGTCGATTCACCTATGCCGACTCAGGTGGTATCAACCGAGGAATTTATCCCGCGGCCCCAGTCGGAGCAACAAAAGAAGGTGGAGCAACTGATCGGTGAGATGGCCGACAAGAATTCGAAGAAGCTGGGCTTGAGCCGGCGCGATTACATGGGCAGTTCCATGGGCATTGCGGCCTGCTTCCTGGCCTCGAATGCGGTGTGGGGCAAGAACTTCGAAGTGGATGAAGAAGAGGCCATGGACGAGGCGGCTTACAAAGAGAAGTGGCCCAAGGATGAGTACTTTATCATGGACGTCCAGACTCACTTCACCAACGGCATTCAGCTCAATTTCCGGAATGACGAGTTCGTAAAGAACATGGGCTTCACGTTGAAGAACGACGTCGAGTCCTACAGCTTCCGGCAGTATGTGAAGGAGCTGTTCTTCGATTGCGATAACAGCATGGTGGTGATCTCCGGCGTTCCTGGCCGCGAGAACCAGAAGGACGCTGAAGGTAAGCCGCTCGAAGGTAAGGCTCGCGGCGGCGGAATTCTGCCGAGTTGGTTAATGGCAGAGAAAAAGAAATTTCTCAACGACATGGCGGGCTCTCAGCGAGCATTGTCGCAGGGCAACCTGGCTCCGAACCATTACTGGGACAAGGCCAAGAACACGGTCGACAAGGCGGCCACCATCGAACAGATGGATCGCGAGTTGAACGACTACAAGATCGACTCGTGGAAATGGTATTGCCACACCGATCCAGGCAAGTCCGGCGGTGGGTTCCAATTGGACGACGACAACGCCGCCTGGTTTTACGACGAATCCCGCAAGCGTGGCATGAAGACCTTCAGCGTGCACAAAGGCTACTCCTATCAATCCCGCATTCTGGGACACTTGGCGAATCCGAAGGACGTGGAGAAGGCTGCGCTGAACAATCCGGATCTGACGTTCATCATCTACCACTCCGCTTTGCAGCATGGGCCGAACGAGCCCAACTGGCGCGAGTCGGATAAGTACGACGCCACCACTGGCGACTTCGCGTGGCACAACATTCTGATGGACATCAAGAAGCGCAATCCGAAGATGAACAACGTAAACTGCGAGATAGGCAGCTTCTTCGGGCCGCTGGTGATTGCAGATCCCGTGATGGCGCAGCATGGGATTGGAAAGAACATTCAGACGTACGGTTCGGATCATGTGATTTGGGGAACGGATTGCCTGTGGTGGGGATCACCGCAATGGGTAATCGACGCCTTCAAGCGCTTCCAGATCAGCGACGAAATGTGCGAGAAGTTTGGGTATAAAAAGATCAGCAAGCAGGACAAAGCCAACATCTTCGGGCTGAATGCGGCCAAGATTTACAAAGTGGATGTCAAGGCGAAGCGCAACGCACTTCCGCCCGACACCATCGACAAAATCAAACAAGCTTACGTAGACGATTTTGGTGGCAAGCGCGATAACGCAGCGTACGGATGGGTTCGCGCAGACGATTGAGTGGTAAAGCGGGCCGCATGCCATTCTTCGATCGGGCGTTGCGGCCTGCCCTCTTAATTTTTGCAGCGACGATTTTGTGCGCGCAGGATCACGTCGGAAAGCCGGTTCCCGACTACATCACTGGCGATGAATGTTTGTTTTGCCACCGCGTTAAAGTTGCCGACACCTGGCAGCAGAATCCACACGCGCGCACGACACGTTCTCTCAGCGGCGAGGCAGACAAGCACGGATTCCCGCCGGAAGCAACGGATGTGCTGGGTGCTCGAACTCACTTCCGCGGCTTGCAGCAACAAGGCTACGGGAAATTCGCTCTGCTCTCGACTGACAACAAGTCATGGGACAAAGATAAGTTTGCGACTCGCTGCGCGGGCTGCCACACGACCGCAGTGGACCCGGCCACCAAGGCGTTCTCCGCCACAGCCTTGGACTGCTACACCTGCCACGGCGCGGTCCCTCTGGAGCATCCCAACAACACCAGCCTGGTGTGGTTATCGAAGAAGCACACGCGCGAGCCGCTTCTGATTACCTCGATCTGTGCGCAATGCCATTTGCGGGGCGGCAAGTCGCGATCCTCAGGATTGCCGTATGCGAATAATTTTGTGAGCGGGGACGATCTATTCCACGACTTCCAGATCGACTGGAAGCAGGCCGAAAATCCGGACCTGAACCCCGGCGACCGGCATATCTATATCAATGTGCGCGATGTCGTCCAGAATGGCGGGACAGTTACGTGCATGAACTGTCACCAGGTGCACGGCGACACGTCACGCAAGCACCGGTTGGTGCTCAGCAGTGCAATCTGCCAGGAGTGCCACAACGCGGAAGGGCCGAAGAAAGACGTCAAAAAGTACACGGTCCACAGCGCGACGTGTGAATATTAGCGCGGGAGCGAAGGTCGCTGCAATTCTATGGTGAAATCTCCCGGCTTATAGTTTGAGCCATAGAAGACCACGTAGTAAGTGGCGGGTTGAGATTCCCGCGGGATTAAGGTCGAGAAATGCGGCTTGCCGCCGGCTATGGATTGGAAGCTGCTGTCGGTCAGAAACGCTTTCGGTGTTCCCCGGCGAGCGTGCACCCATATCTCGAGTTGATCCCCCGGCTTGGCGTTGAACCCAAAAGCGCGGTACTTGGGAGAACCTGAATAGCGAACCGGGGCGCTGGTCTGGCCGTAATCGATGGACCCCAGAACCTTGATCTCCGCTGGGGGAAATGTCTCTGCGAAACAGCAACTCGCAACTGCAAAGACAACCCACTTAGTAAACAATCGTAAAGCTCCCATCGGGCTTGGCGAATGCGCTAACTAAGCTGAACGCGGGAACTCCCGGTGCGCTTCCCGGAATCCCTTTCGGCGTTCCATCCCGGTCGTAAATTTGCCAGCCGAGGGTGCCAGGTTTCTTCCAGGCCATGCCGTCCGTCCAAACTAACAGGATGTCGCCCCGAGCATTGGAGGCTAGCGCCGGATGCTTCCGCAATTCAGAGTTGCCGGGTGCGGAGACATGCTTTGCTTTTGGCCCAGCGAAGAAGATCCGACCTTTGGTCTCCCACGCGGTGGTGGGACCTGGCATGAGGGCTTGCGTGCTCATGACGCACTTACCAACGCTCCAGGGATCTAGTTTGAGGCCGGAAAATGTTTGGGCCTGATCCTTAGAGGTGAGCAGGTAAGTGTCGCGATTCATCACGTCCGTAGCCGAACGGTATTGGATATAGAGATTGCCCTGTGCATCGGCTACAGCCCCCAGCCCACAGCATCCGCACACTCCGGTGCGTTCAGTCCAGGCGGGTTTCTCACGGGCGAAAGTGTCCCCGTTGTCGGAGGAACAGGCCACCCACACACGTCGATTTGCCTCATCCTCTTTACCCGGTTCCGGAGCGTGCCAGATGACATACACGCTCCCTTTGGGATCTGCAGCGACGGTCCCGCCGCCATCCAGGCCATAAGCAAGTTGAATGATGTTGCGCTCGGGCTCAAAGGCCGTACCGGCGGCATTCAGATGCGTATAGAGCATGGGCGTCTCGCCATGCGGACCCTTGGGCTCCGCCAGCTTGGATCCCATCCAGGCGACGTGCACCGACCCGTTTTTGCCAAGAGCAATGTGCGCCCCCCGGACGTTGCCCGCCGCGATGGCGCTGCCCTCATGCGCATTCACTCGAATAGATTTGGAGAAGGTGGCGCCACGATCAACCGAGCGCGCGTAAAGGATGTTGCCAGCTATCGGGTCGCCCACGTAGTAGAGCAGGTGGATGTTGCCACTTGCGTCCGTAGCAGTCTGGGGCTGGAGGCCGCCGTCGGGGACCCGCATCAGAGCGACGCCGCTGTCTCCAGAAGTCCTGGCTGCGGCACCCGCAGATGGCCCGCCCAGGGCGAGACAAAGAAGCAGAAATCCTAAAGATCGCATATGTTTCTATTAGAGCATCGCTAAGAGCAGCGGCAAGGGATCGAAAGTTTGGACGGTAGCGAACCATACCATCATCGACGCGAAGAGCGGCACCGTTCAGTTGTGCTTTCGCCGCATCAACGCGTTCAGGGCCGTTTTGGCTTGCAATTGGAGGTTCACATTGCGGATTCCCTCGTCCGGGGGAGCTACAATATCCAATTGCGCCCGTTGACCCAGGGCAGACGAATTTTCTGCTCGTACAGCCATCGCGATAGTGAGTTGATGTCGGAACTGACGGCTCACTTCGCTGGCCTGATATCAATCGGCAAAGTCAGCCTGTTCTGGAGTGATGACAGGATGACTGCGGGGATGTCCTTTGACGCTGGGATTGCTGCTGAACTGAACGCGGCTAATGTAATTCTGTTGCTGATTAGTGCTGACTACATCAGCTCAGAGTACTGCTGGAATATTGAAGCTCCCCTGGCATTCAAGCTTCACGAGGCGGGCAGCGCAAGGGTCGTATCTATTCTTCTCCGTGATGCGCATTGGAGAATCCTTCCACTGTCCCGATACGTTGTCTTGCCCAGGAATGAGGTAGCTGTTACAAACTCGGGATGGACGAACAGGGATGAGGCATTTCGCCATATTGTTGAGGAAGTGGAGCGCGTAATCGATGAGTTCGTCGATCCAGAATCAATTCTTGCTGATGTGTTCCCAGAACAATCACGAAGCCATGTCAAAGTGACGACCGATGAGGTTTTTCATTGTGTTCCACAGGTTGAGGAAGTCACGATCCGTTCCGTAGGAATAACCGAACTCCTTGGAGACGTACTCTTAGATTTCAGAGGTGATCCCGGACCCAATAGGGTGTCTGACATCTGGATCTACTGGAACACCAACCTGACCTCCCGGATTGAATCGGGAAATTTCAGCGAGATTGCGCTCACGATTGCAGCCGGGCAATGTATCAGATCCATGCCGGGTTTAGGTAGGGCATACGTGCCGTTCAGACTGCAGCCAACGCCATTGCATTCATGCATGTTCCGCTCCATGAACTTGGACGTTTGCCTGTCGGCCAACGAAAGCTTCGACTTAGTAATGTTAGAGTGAACGCAGCTCAACTCGGTTTTGGCGCGGATGCTCGGAGCGTCGCCATGGTTATCAAGATCTCGGATATCTCCGTCCATCCCACATCAGTCATAAATGTGGCTAAACTTGCAGAGCCTTATCGAGTCTGTGTCCAGGCAATTGATGCTCATGGCGAGCCGGCAGTCTTTAGGCAATCGGTTTCGGTCAATGAGGACTTGCTCACCGAACGAGCAGGGGGTGCCCATCTCTCGGTGCTAATCACTTTCACTGGGAAGCTGTCAGATTTTGAGCAGATACCAGGCAACCGAACACGGCTCATGCTGAGCTTTGGCGCCCTGCCTAGCGGTGTTGCTCTCTTTGCGACAGAAGAAGCGGTAGCCGGCGAGCCGCACGGCCTTGGCGCCGTGCTCATCAAAGCTGACCCAAGCAGACGGGACTCATCAAATGATCCAAATGCCCGTAGTGCTGTCATCTACAAGAGTCGATCCATCGGACTTTCCCGTATTGAGGTTCACGACGACACCGCCCAAGCTGTTTGGGAAATCGAAAATGGGGCGGGCGGTGAGCAGAGCTTAACCGTCGGTATAGCAGTTGCCTATATCGCAGACCCGACCAAAAATGTTCCGTCGACCGGGAACTCGCAAGTGATTGGATACTTGGGTCCTCTGAGCACCGTGAATACTGCTTCTTCTACTGATCCAATACCCCGCTTTGCTCCGTGGGGAGTTCCGCAAACGGCTTTTACAATTATGCGATCCTGATCCGCGACAGCGAGCTTGGATCGGGGGCAGATCCCTCAGATTGTGACTGTAAAAAGAAGTTTTTCGGGCCTGCTAGATTGGCCAACCAGCGCGATAGAATCGATGCATGCCATCGCTGCTCCATTGGCGCAAGGAATTCCCGGTCCTCGAGAATACCGTTTACCTGATCAGCCATTCGCTCGGAGCGATGCCGAGGCGCACGCGCGACCGCTTGAACGAATACGCCGACGTATGGTCTACGCGCAGCATTCGCGCCTGGGAAGAGAGCTGGTGGGATATGACCATCACGGTTGGCAACCTGGTAGGCACCATCATCGGCGCAGGTCCGAGTGAAGTAACCATGCATCCGAACGTATCGATCTGTCAATCCATCATTCATTCCTGCTTCGACTGGGCGAAGCAGCGTGCAGCCGGGCGAAACAAAATCGTCTCGGAGTCGCTGAATTTTCCGTCTAATTTGTATATTCTGCATCAACTGGAATCGCAGGGCGCACGTGTGGTGACCGTTCCATCGGAGGACGGGAACACTGTTCCGCTGGATCGCATGCTTGCGGCGATTGATGAAGAGACGCTGCTTGTCTCGGTGTCGCACATCATCTACAAGAGCTCTTTTATTCAGGACCTGCGCACCATCACACAGCGAACCCACCAGATGGGCGCGATGGTGGTGGCGGACCTCTATCAATCGGCGGGTTCGGTGCCGGTTAACGTCAGGGAAATGGGGGTAGATTTCGCTACCGGCGGTTCTGTGAAATGGTTGTGCGGCGGCCCTGGCGCGGGCTACCTCTATGTCCGGCGCGATCACTGGCCAAGATTGGAACCACGCATCACCGGGTGGATGGCGCACAAACATCCTTTCGCTTTTCAGAACGGCCAAATGGAGTTCGCGGATGATGCGTTCCGCTTCCTGCAAGGCACCCCGAACGTGCCGGGGATGTATGCGGCACGATCCGGGTACGAGATAGTCAATGAAGTTGGCATCGAGAACATTCGCGCCAAGTCCATCCGGCAAACAACTATGCTGATCGAGCTGGCCGAAGAGGCCGGATTCCAACTCAATTGCCCGCGACGTGAACATGAGCGCGGAGGAACGGTGATCCTGGATGTTCCGAACGGATATGAGATTACCAAGGAGTTGCTGCGGCGGGATTTCCTGGTGGACTACCGACCGGGTGCGGGCATTCGCATCGCTCCCCATTTTTACACGCGGGATGAGGAACTCGCGCTGGTGATCCGGGAGATTCAGCTTATTAGTGCGGCGGCGCGACCCGGGGCTGCTGCAGATTAATAGCGAGGCACTGCGTGGTCGATATCCCGGCTCCACTGGTCGATGCCGCCGCTCATGCTTTGGCACGCCTCGACGCCTTGTTCCCGCAGCCAATTCACCACACTTAGGCTCCGCACCCCGTGGTGGCAGAAGATGATCAGGGTGTCATCGTCCCCCATCGCTTCCAGCCGTTGCAGGGCAGCGGGTACAGAATGCATCGGGATCAATTCACCGCCCTGGATGCGAGCCTGCTGGAACTCGAACGGTTCCCGGACATCGATCAGCCGAATCTTTTCGCCGGCGTCGAGTTTGTTCTTCACGTCACGCGGGGAGATCTCGAGCGTAACCATCTATCGCCCGGAACCCCGTTGTTGGCGCAAGCATAGAACTGAATAACAGAAAAGCTTCACTACTCCAGTTTGCCAGTGTGGGAAAATCCCTGCATGGCCATCGACAAGGACGAAAGAGTTTACGGTTTCAATACGCGGGCATTGCACGCGGGATATCAGCCCGATCCGACGACCAAGGCTCGGGCGGTTCCGATTTATCAGACTACTTCCTTTGTATTTGACGATTCCGACGATGCGGCGGCGCTGTTCGGGCTCCAGAAGTTTGGCAACATCTACACCCGCATCATGAATCCGACCACGGCCGTGCTGGAAGAACGGGTGGCCTCGCTCGAAAATGGAGCCGCGGGTTTAGCTATGGCGAGCGGACAGGCTGCGCAGTTCATCGCGATCAGCAGTCTGCTGGAAGCCGGCGACGAACTGGTTGCGGCCAGCACTCTCTATGGCGGCACCTATACACAGTTCGAAGTGAGTTTTCGCAAGCTTGGCTATAACGTGAAGTTTGTAGAGCCGGACGATCCGGAGAATTTCCGGAAGGCGATTACGCCCAAGACGAAGTGCCTGTATGGTGAGACAATCAGCAATCCGCGCGGCAACGTACTGGATATCGAGGCTGTCGCGAAGATCGCGCACGAGCATGGGATTCCGCTCATGATTGACAACACCTTCGCAACGCCGTACGTGTGCCGGCCCATTGACTACGGGGCTGATATCGTCGTCCACTCGCTCACCAAATTCATGGGCGGGCATGGCAACAGCATTGGCGGCATGATCGTAGACGCCTGCAAATTCAATTGGGCTAACGGCAAATTTCCGCAGCTCACGGAGCCATCCCGCGCATACCACGGCATGAAGTTCCATGAGACTTTCGGTAACCTTGCGTTTATCATTCGCGCGCGGGTGGAAGGTCTGCGCGATCTCGGGCCGTGCATCAGTCCGTTCAATTCGTTTCTCTTGTTGCAGGGAATCGAGACGCTGGGCATGCGCATGGATCTGCACCTATCCAACACTTTGGCGGTTGCGCAGCATCTTGAAAAGCATGCGCTGATCAAGTGGGTGAAGTACCCTTCGCTGCCCTCCAGCCCGTATTTCAAAATGGCCCAGACGTACACACCCAAAGGAGCCGGCGCAGTTTTCTCGTTCGGGATCAAAGGGGGCTACGAGGCTGGACGTAAGTTCATCAACAGCCTGAAAATGTTCTCTCACTTGGCAAACGTAGGAGATTCGCGAAGCCTGGTGATTCATCCGTCGTCCACTACCCATCAGCAGTTGAGCGCAACGGAACAGGAGGCCGCGGGAGTTACGGCCGATCTGGTGCGGCTCTCGATAGGCCTGGAAAATCTTGAAGACATCCTGTGGGACTTAGATCAAGCTCTGCAAACCTCGCAAACATAGCTCTTAGAGAGTTCGGGTGACTTTGTTGAGGGTCCTGGGCTGGTCGGGATTCAGCCCTTTCTCTACCGCTAGGGAGGCTGCGAAAAGTTGCGCCGGGATGATATAAGGGATCGGCGTGTACATTTCTTCCAGCGAACAAGGCACTGTAATGGCTCGACCGGACGTGGCGATGGCATCGTGATTCGCCTCATCTGTCACGACCAGAGTCTCTGCGCGAAGCTGCTGCATCTTGTGGATCATATCGCGCATGCCCGGCCAAGTCACGCCGGTGGGTGCAAATAGAAATGCGGGAAAGGACGGCTCGATCATGGCGATGGGACCGTGCAAGAGGTCTGCGGTGGAGAAACGCTCCGCAACGACATAACAGGTTTCCATCAGTTTGAGCGCAAATTCGAAGGCGTTCGAATAATTGAGGCCGCGGCCCACTACGATAGCGCGCTCCATAAACCGGTAGCGCTCGGCGCGGGCATGAACCTCCGTGTCCAACGAGAGGGCTCGCGCCGCCCAAGCAGGAATTCGCGCTACATCGTCCAGGTTGAGCGGAGCGCCCAGCGCGTACGCGAGAAGATATAACATCATCAACTGGCCTGTATAGGTCTTGGTGGCGGCTACGCTCCGCTCCTTGTGCGCGCGGACCAAAAATACGTGTTCGGCCAAGCGAGCGAGAGTGCTGGCTGGCTCGTTGGTGACGCCAATCGTGACTGCCCCTTGCGACCGCGCGCGTTCCAGCACCAGGTTGGTATCGGTCGACTCGCCGCTTTGCGAGATGGCAATGACCAGCACTCCGTCGAAGCTGAAGTTGGCCTCATAGAGGGTGAAGATGGACGGGGCGGCTAGCGAGACCGGGATCCCGGTCTGGATTTCCAGGAGGTAGCGGCCAAACTGAGCGGCATTGTCGGAGGTGCCCCGCGCCACCAGCATAATCATGCGCGGTCGCGCGCCTGCCAACCGCGTTTTCAACTGCTTGATTTGACTCAGCTCCTCCCGGAAGGTCCGTTCCAGCGCCTCGGGTTGTTCGCGAATTTCCTCCAACATCTTCGACATGACTTAGAGCATAACGTGCAAAGCCGTACCGATTTCGAACGACAGCCTGGAGTGCGAGGCCCGGAGGGCGGCTTCCACATCTTCCGGCCGGTCCGCGCTCGCAAAGATGAAACCCAGATAGCTGTTGCCCTCGGGAAGCGGCACCAGGCGCTGGCCCTGCTTGACGGTGAGCACGACGTCATCGACTCCAGCAATTTGCTTCGCGGCATCCACGCCCTCTACACTTTGGTACACGCCACCGCGCGGTATCGGAATCATCATGACTCCCGCAGCACGAGGAACAAGCTGGCTGGACCATGGATCGCAGACCGCGTGCTGGAGAATCAGCTCAGGCAAGCCGGGCAATACTCGTGCGCAGAGACCGCCAATAGGACGGGCGGCTACTTCGAGCATCCAGACGCCGGAGTGATTCACGCGCATCTCGGCATGGATGGGACCGTGGGTTAATCCGAGCGCCTGCACCGCCTTTTCCGTAGTCAAGCGAATGTCCGTCTGGGTGGCGCCATCGGTTCGTGACGGAGTTACATAGAGCGTCTCTTCGAAAAATGGTCCGTTCAACGGATCAGGTTTATCGAATAGCGCAATCACATGAAGCTGTCCTTCGGAGACGATGCCTTCCAGAGCGAATTCACGGCCCGGAATAAAGGCTTCGATTTGAATAAACCGGTCCTGCTCGTCATGAAGGCGCCGGATATCGGGCGAGTCCAGAAGAGCGTGAATCCGTCGGAAGGCGTCCACGAACTCTCCCGCATCATCGGCCCGAATCACACCACGACTCGCTGATAATCCGAGCGGTTTTAGCACGCAGGGGTAGGGCGCTGCGGAAGCTGCCTCCGAGGGATCCTGAGCGAGGGGGACGCGGCAGAATCCGCGTACCGGCAGGCCCGCGGCCTTCAACCTGGATCGAGTGAGATACTTATCGCGGCAGATCGACACCGCGTCCACGGAGTGGAATGGCAGACCCAGGCGCTGCGCAATCAGCGCTGCAATAGTAGCGGGCCGATCACCCAAGGCAACCACGCCATCCAAGCGCGCCAGCCCATGCACGGCTGCTAGGGAGGCTTCGGGATCTTCGAATCGGAGGGGGAGTGCCCGGTCACCCCAAGGATCCTCGAGAACGTGACAGCGGTCGGTCGCGAGCACGACTTCGTAACCCAGCGCTGCTGCCGCCTCCGAAAACATCCGGGTCTGATACCCAGTGGTGGCAGCCACCAAGAGGACCCGCTTTCTATGCCCGGTCGATGACACAGGCCTCTTCTGAAGTCATAATTAGAAAGATGAGAGCGTTATGCGAGTTTTCAGACATCGAAGAAATGTCCAAGCAGGGTTACTTTACGATGTTATTAGATGAGAACCTTCGCGGGCTGGCATCTTCGCTGGAGGATGACGGATTCAAGGTCATCCTGCCGCAACCGGGACTGACTCATGACGCTCTGAAACGCCAACTACGCGGGTGGGCAATCCTAACTAAAGACTCTCAGGACTTCATTGATGATGCTGTTCGCTATGACTACGATGTGATCGGCGTTGAAGATATCAAGTTCATAGATGACAAATCCAATCGGACCAACGAAACCGTCACTAAGATATCGAAAGCAGTCAGGCGGAGTGAGATGGGGACCCGCCGAGGCAACTTTCTGCTTAAAGGTTTCGATAACGGGTCCTACCACCTGAAGCAATTAACTCAACTGCGAGTATCGCGCTATATAAGAGCAACCTGCTCTTCAGTTGGCTCCGCTCAACAATACCAGGGTTCATCCATGTACGGTATAGTTGCGCGGGGCATCAGATCGTACTCGTCTGGCAGCCGCCTCTCCTGGGCGAGTTCCCATATTTTGGCGAAGGTCTCGGGTCGCGAGCCTTTCTTACCCGCGATTTTCAACGTCGCGGTAGCTAATGCATCAATGGCCGGATCGGGGTGCTTCCAGTGGTGCAGCAATGCCGGGGCATCGAAACCCTGGACAACCGCCCGGATCTCATCCAGTTCCAGCAGGCGCGAACCAGAAGGGATGAGCAGCCGCAGCGCCAGTTGAACTGGGCTCAAGTTTTCAACCAGTTCCAGTTCCAACAGGCAGTCCAGAAATGCACGGTAGCTGGCAATAGTTGTCCACGGCGTGAATGCGATGAAGGTGGGGGCCAGCACCAAGCCGATCTCACGAAATTCTCTGACAACGTCGAAAAAATCCTGCCGCGTGTGCCCCTTGTTCAGCAGGCTGAGCACGGTATTGTCTAGCGACTCGGCCGCACTTGTTACAAAGATGCAGCCGGTCCGCTTCAGCTCCGGTAGTAAACGGCGTTGGACACGCAGGTGCTCGATCTTGATGGTCGCGTCGTAGGTGACATCCGGGAACTCGTCATGCATGCCGCGAATAATTCGCATGGCGTGAGTAGGAGCATTCCAGAAGTCCGGATCGCCGAAGGTGATGTGTTGCGCTCCTCCGTCGATTTGTTGCCGAATGTCTTTCAAGACGATGTCGGATTGGACCACCCGAAAGGAGCCTTGATATACGTTGACCACCGGGCAGTGGCGGCAAAGATGCGTGCAGCCGCGGCTTGCTTCGGTGTATCCAGCCACTTTTGCCGTCCCGTTGGATCGCAGTTTGGAGTAGGATGGCAGCGCGGTCAGGCCGGTGCGGTCCGGCACCTGAAACGCCAGCCGGGGCAGAGCAGGAGCCGATGCCCGGGGATGGAGACCGTCCGCCAAAGCGAGCAGCTCAGCCTCAAACTCCCCGCCCAGGATGATCGACACGCCCAGTTCACGAAGGTACTCGGCATTGAGCGGCGCGTACAGCCCATAGCAGCAAATCTGCGCTTTCGGATTCAACCGCCGAACGGTCTCAATCACCGGCACGGCTAGGCGCGTGGCAGTGTGCATTGGGAGATAGAAGGCTACCAACTGAGCCGTACGTACGGCCTCTTCCGGCAGCCCTGTTACAGCCAGATCCGCACACGTGACCTGATGCGCATGCGAGCGCAACCAAGCCGTGGGGGACGCTAATCCGAACGGCTGGTGGCCGAGGTCATAGGTAGAGAGCAGAACAACCTGCATGGTGGGCTACTCTCATTATCCCGCGATGTAGCGGAAATACTTTTAAGCGATGGCGCGAGTGGCAAGGCTCCGATCATGGTTGGAACCGGCACTCGCCGCGCGAACCCGAGTACCCGAGGGTTCCGCATCGACGTAAAACTCAAACAGCGGCGTTAGATTTCCCTTGGTCCAGCGGTTCATCTTCCAACGCACGTGCAAATATTTGATTTCTGGATGGGCGGAAAGATTGAGCAGAATCGAATACATTCCGCAGTAGAACTTTTGGGGAAAGGAGACGAGGGGATCGGCACCCCAATCCGTTTGGTCGCGAGAGCCCCAGATGGAGACATCCAGGCTCTCCTGTTCGATGATTCTTGTAATTCCGAGCGTGAGGACAAGCAGCTTTCCAGCTTCCTGGCTGACGTCGGCCACCGGACCGGATCCATCGGTCTGGGCGATTGTTTCTAAAAGCAGAGAGTTAGGCAGCATGGTACCTCCAGCCTCGGGGTTTGCCGGAACAACTGTATAGATACCGGACTAGGGTAGCTACAGACTTTGTAAGCGGTTCCCTGCTGCGTACAGAGTCTCATATTTTTTGCAAAAACAAAAGCGAATTAATTTAATGCCGTCGCGCGGATCGGCAAAGAAACTGGATCCGGGCACAGCCGCAACATCGATTTTCTCTATTAGGCGCCGGACCACGCTTACATCATCACCAAGGCCAAGATCCCGGATGTCCGCCATGATGTAGTAAGCGCCGTTCGGGCAAAAACAACGGAACCCAGCCCGCTCCAGCATCCCCAACAGAGTGTCCCGCCGCCGCGAATATTCTAGAGCTAAATTGGCATAATATTCACGATTTAAACTCAGTGCGGTCACGCCGGCCTGCTGTAGTGGAGCGGCGGCACCCACCGTTAGAAAATCGTGGACCTTACGAATGGATTCGGTCAGATCGGGAGCTGCCAGGACCCAACCCACTCTCCAACCCGTGACCGAATAGGTCTTGCTCATGCTGTTGATTGAAATCGTGCGGTCGCGCATGTCAGGAATCGTAGCCATCGGAATATGAACAGCGCCGTCGTAGAGGATATGTTCGTAAATTTCGTCGGTGATGGCCAGTACATCGAATTCCTCGCATAAACTTGCAATAAATTCCAGCTCTTCGCGAGTAAATACCTTAGCCGTTGGATTATTTGGAGAATTCAAGATAATTGCTTTGGTGTGCGAGGTAAAGGCCCTGCGCAGTTCGTCGGGATCAAACCTCCAGTCGGGCGCGCGCAAGGACACCAGCACCCGTTTGGCTTCGCACAACAGCGTGTCCGGCCCGTAGTTTTCATAGTAGGGTTCAAAGACAATCACGTCGTCGTCCCGGTTGGTAACTGCGAGCATAGAGGCGATCATGCCCTCGGTGGATCCGCAGCAAACGGTGATCTCCCGCTCGGGATCGTAGTTCAAGCTATGCCAATCCGCGTGTTTACGTGAGATAGCGTCTCGAAACGGCTTGGCACCCCAGGTGATTGCGTACTGATTCACATCTGACGCGATGGCTTCGGCAGCAGCCTGCTTGATCACCTCCGGTGCGCTGAAGTCTGGAAAGCCCTGCGCCAGGTTGACGGCATTGTGTTCCAGCGCCAGGCGAGTCATCTCGCGGATAACCGACTCTGTGAACTTTGAGGTGCGATCGCTGCGAAACTGCGCGCGGCGGTGCAGGGCGGCCTGCGGGCGAACGGACGTCTCTTCTGCCGGAGTTCCGGTCAATGTTCCCATCTGTTGAGGCTAACGCAAACGAGAGCTATTGGCGCGGCTATAATTCTGACAGGATTCCATGCGCAAACGGCTGATGTTCGGCTCAGGGATGGTCCTGCTCGCGATATTGGTCACGCTGGTCGTGTGGCAGGGCTCATTCACGTTCGGTCCGAAGTTTGCTCCGTCCAGTCTCGAGCAAACGTATCTGTTCTGGGCCGTTTCGACGATCATCTTCATCCTGACCGTCACGCTGGGATTCATGCTCTTCCGAACCGGCATCAAGCTGTATGTCGAGCGTGGAAGCAAGCAGGTCGGATCGCACATCAGAAGCAGACTGATCGCCGGCGCACTCGCACTCAGTTTTCTCCCGGTCTTCTTTCTGGTTCTGTGGAGCGTGTCGGTGCTTAACTTCAACCTGAGTAAATGGTTCAGCAGGCCCGGCGAGAGCATCAAGGACGATCTGGTCGATGTTGGCAACATGATCAATGGCCAGATGCACGCCAAGTTGCGGGCGCAGGCACACTGGATGTCTGGGTTGCAGGAACATGCCGCTGCCGTGGACTTCGTAAAGTTTTGCCGTGACAATGAAATTGATCGGGCCGCGTTTGAGAACCCAGCCGGGGTTCAGACGGTTCTGTGCACGCCCGGTGCACCGGGCAAGATAGTCGGTCCATTGCCGGATGCGGCGAGCTATACCGAGTCTGTAGCAGTTCCAAATGGACTCCTGGTCCTCACCTCGCACCTGCCCCTCGACTTGGCCGCGAAGAAGCGCGAGATCGACAAATCGGTGCGCGATTACAACCGGCTGGCGGTCGACAAGAGCAGCTTTCGGGATCTTTATCTTCTGCTCTTGTCACTGATCACTTTATTCATCCTGTTCTTCGCAACGTGGCTGGCCCGCTATCTGGCAGGCCAGATCAGTACGCCGATTACCGCGCTGCTGACCGCTGCGCAGGAGATTCGAAGCGGAAATCTCGGTTACCGCGTGCATGTCACCGCGATGGATGAGCTGGCTACCCTGGTGCGTGCTTTTAATGAAATGACAGAGGGGCTCGAGGCGAATAGCAAAGAGCTGGAGAACCGGCGACGATTCACCGAAGCGATTCTGGAGAGCATCCCCACAGGAGTGATCTCGCTTTCGGGGGATGCGCGCATTCAGCGCGTGAATCGAGCCTTGATGGGGATCTTCCCGGAAGACCGGGTGAAAGCCGCTTCGACCCTGGAGGACCTGTTCTCGCAGGAAGACGTGATTGAGATCCGGTATTTGATGAATCGGGCTCGACGGACGGGCGTTGCCAGCACACAGCTGGAGTTTAAGTCCGAGCAGCGCATTTTGCATCTCGCGTTGACCATCGCCGCATTGGATGAGCGGCGCAGTTCCGGATTCGTGCTGGTTGTGGAAGACACCAGCGAATTGCTGCGCGCGCAAAAATCGACGGCCTGGAATGAAGTAGCGCGCCGTGTGGCCCACGAGATCAAGAATCCTCTAACACCGATTGCTCTCTGCGCGGATCGGATTGCACGGCACTTGGATCGCACTCCCAATGCCGAGACTCAGCGCATTCTTCGCGAGTGCTGCTCTACAATCTCGCGGGAGGTGCAATCTGTACAGGCTCTGGTGAATGAGTTCTCGCAGTTCACGCGATTTCCCGCCGCTCATCCGGTACCGGCTCACTTGAATGATCTGGTGGAAAACGCTCTCGCGATTTTTGCGGGTCGCCTGGATGGAATCGAGGTCACGAAAGACCTGAAACCCGATCTTCCGCCGGTCTGTGTGGATCGCGATCAATTCAAACGCGTGGTGGTCAACCTGGTGGACAATGCTGCTGAAGCCATGCAGGACAGCATGGTGAAGAGGCTTTACATTGGAACTCGGGCGACCGAAGAAGACACCGTACAGTTGACTATCACCGACACCGGCTGTGGCATT
>JBBSHP010000015.1:0-17356 GCA_038232555.1 Bryobacterales bacterium | reverse complement strand
TTCCCAACTCGACGGCAATCTCTTTGTTTTTACAACCCTGTTCGACGAGTTCGAGAACCTGTTGTTCCCGAGCTGTGAGCTCCGATCTAGGATAGCGCTCGGAACGGATGGAATCGCGAAAGACAGAGTCTTCCATCCAGCTTCGGCCGGTCGCCACGGTGCGTAGACAGGCCAGCACCGCACTGAGATCGGCGGTCTTGCGGATTATTCCGCGCGCGCCCGCCTGGAGGAATCGCAAGGCTTCAGCTTCGGTCATCGAGACACCCCAGATTACAATACCCGGGCTTGCATCGATCAGCTTCATGTCATGGAGCCAGTCGAGCACTGAATGCATGCCGAAGCCCTTATCAACGATTAGAATGTCAGGAGACTTGCGCCGGACCAAGGCGGTCGCCAATTCGAGCGAGTCCAGGGTTTCGAAGAACTCCAGATCCGGACATGGGCCGATGAGCGTTTTGAGTCCTTCGGCGGTGATGGGCTGAGTGTCACAGATGGCGACGGTTTTCTTTTGGTCAGTTTCTGTCATAGAGTGGCTTAGATCCCCTTGCGTAATAGGTCCCCCGACCGGACCACATGAACCTTATCGGCGACGGGGTTCACGTTGTTAGTTGTAAGAACGAGAAAACGTTCTCAAGGTATTGCTCGACCCGCCGAAATGATCAATAAGAGCCACAGGCGGTCTGTTGCTTCCAAATTTATGGCCAACCCCGAAGCAGGTCGCATAAACGGCTCCAGTAAAGCACTGCTGATCACAGCTAACCCTCTATTGAGGAGAGACTTAGCTCCTCTGTTGACCCGCGGCGCGCCGCATATGGTGTGCAAGGAAGAACCTTGGCCAGCGACCTCTAGCGAGCTTTCCGGGCTGCTTCAGCCCCGATCTCCCCAACTGTGTTTCCTGGATTTCGATAAGAAGGCGGAGCAGGGACTCTCGCTCATCGCCGAACTTTTGAAGCTGGATCCGGGCCTGGTGATTATCGCTTTGCTGCCAAGTAGCGACCCCAGCCTGATATTGCGGTGTCTACGGCAAGGCGCCAGTGAATTCCTGCTCTGCCCCTACACTGTCGAGCATGTGGAAGCTATGTTGCAGAAGGTGGCCAAGCTGCTTCCTACGGACATCAGGAAGCCGGCTTCGATTTATTCTGTGATGCCGGCCAAAGGGGGGTGCGGGGCGACAACGCTCGCGTACAATTTGGCCTACCAGTTGCATCGGCACGGCTCCAAGCGCGTTTTACTCGCCGACCTGGACCCTTTGGCTGGAATACTTTCATTCATGCTGAAGATCAAATCCGATTACAGCTTCCTCGACGTTCTGCAACGATCCAGTGATATAGACGCCGATCTATGGAACACCATGGTAACGAAAAAGAACGGTATCGACGTTCTCCTCGCTCCGGAGACCATGCCAGAAGGAGCAGACGATCTCAGGGATGCAAGCTCGATCATCGAGTATGCGCGTTACAACTACGACATCGTGGTTCTGGATGGAGCCGGGGTTTACGGTCCCTGGAACATGACGCAGTGCAACTTGTCCGATGAGGTGCTGCTGGTCACAACGAATGAACTGTCATCCATCCAGGGTGTGCGGCGAGCCCTGGCTTACTTAGAGACTAATGGCGTGGCACCCTGGAAGATCCGGGTGGTGGTGAACCGCTATCAACGCGAAGTGGGGCTCAGCGAGCAATCGATTGGTACGGCCCTGGATCGGGATATTTATCAAATTTTGCCTAGCGACTATGATGGCGTCCAAAAATCGTTGATGGATGGAAAGTCGATCGCGCCCTCCAGCAATCTTGGAAAGAGCTTGGCGCAGCTCGCGGATCGGATGGCTGGGCGCCAGAAAATCACTCGCAAAAATTCATTGGGGGGGCTGTTCTCTCTATTTGGTCGCACGTCGGCATGAGAACCCATAAGGCTAGCGCTGGGCCCGTACGAAGAAGCTTTGCTTGTCCACTCCGGCCGGGACGGCCATATCAAAGAATCCGATCATCATTTCGTCGGTACTTTGAGCGCCGAACCGAACGGCACTGGCGGGGTCGGGGTTGTTCGCATTGTTGCGGGAGTTGTCGAATACGCCCGTGAATTCCAGGCGGGTACCGGCCTTGAGAAGAAGAGGGTCCGCGAGACGATAGGTCAACTGCCAGTAGAAATCGTAGTTGTTGACTTTCAGCAGCGGCTGAGCACCAGCGGGCCCGACGATGCTGTATTCGAACGAGGTTCCGCGCAGATGCATGTGGGGATATAAGCTCAGCAGTTTCCCGTCATTGGGAAGAGTGCCGCTTACGTGCACCCGGTAATCGGGGTGGCCAGGTGGAATGACGAAGCGGCTGTTGCCCATCTGCAAGGTCAATACCCGCTCGATGGGCGGCGTTCTTGAGAAGACCAGTGCGATGGCAGTCTGATCAGTACAGCAGTGCTTGGCCGACCTGGTTAAGGCAGTGTAGTGCATTTGAAAGACGAGATCGGATCCAGCTTTGATCAGCTTGCCCATGCCGCGCGGCCATTCATCCCGTGAATTGCCGGGCGTGTAGGTGAACAGAATATCGCTGGTGGTTCCACTCATGGGATTGAGGGTTCCATCGGCCAGCCGGTCGGGTACTGTGAAGGCAGAACCGCGCGGCGCACTGCTGAGCCATTCTGAACCTGGTTCGCGGAGGTAGATCACGGCATGGTGGACGGCAGCCCGGTTGCCGGGCCGGACTTCCACCTGCTGAACCCAATGGTCTTCAGTGAAGCCGGTGGGCACTACGATGTACTGATACTCGATCTCCGATTGATCTTCGGGCACTTGGAAGGCAGTGGGCATACGGAAGACTCGATCCGGCCGGCCTATGTTCCAACCCGCTAGCCATTGGCGGGGAACCGGCGCATCCACGGCGAGACCGGGCGGGGATCCCTGCTCCGCCCACGCTGCGATGGTTCGAATCTGCTCAGGCGCGAGTGAGGCATCGTTCGCAAAATGGCCGTAGCGGGGGTCGGCAAACCAGGGCGGCATCTTCTTCGAGAGCACAGCCGCGCGGATCGCCTTGGCCCAGGGACGAGCCTGCCGGTAGGTCAGGAACGGCATCGGTCCGATCTCGCCGGGGCGATGACAGGTTTGACAGTGTTCCTGTAATAAGGGCAGGACGTCGCGGTAAAACGTCTTTTTGGGAACCGGAGCCGAAGGCGACTCAGCCCAAACAGTGCAGACCCCGCCGACCAAGACCGCAGCGAGGACGGAGAAGGTCCGCAAAGGGTAGCTTAGCCCGTTTTATCCAGCAGTCTGCGCTCGGGCAGCGCCGGCGGGAGTGGCCGAACCATCTTTGGACTCGTGATACTCCATCTCGGTATTTATGGCCCAGATGTTGGTCTTGTCTGTGATGCCCGCGATGATATTGTCGACCGCAGTCATGGCAGTGAGCATGGAATGATCCTGGTTATTGTACTTATGCATTCCGTTGCGCCCTACCAGGAAAAGATTCTCATACTCATCGAGAAATTCGCGGACTACGTGGAACCGATCATAAGTGCCGAAATAGGCTGGATAAGTCTTTTCCATTCTAATAACGGTTGCGTCCAAGACGTTCGACTTTGAAATGATCCCGATTTTTTGTGTCTCTTGTATCGCCAGCTCAATCATGTCCTGGTCGGACTTGTTCCAGAGCTCATCAGTTGTGTAGCAGAAGTACTCCAGACCGATCCAGACCTTGCCCGGATCACTGACCATATAAGGGCTCCAGTTATTGAAGATCTGCATGCGCCCGACCAGTACATCCGGCTCCTGGATATAAATCCAGTTGTCCTTCAGTAACTGGCTACCTGTTCCATTGCGCTCCTGAATATTGAGACGATCCAGAAGCAGTCCGACGGTGATGAAATCCCGGTACATCAGCCCTTCACTGACATTGAATACCTTGGCAGGAACCTGAGAATCCAGCCCCTGGACAAGTTCCTTCACAGGCATGGTGGAGAAGACGTAATCTGCGGGGAAGAGGCGATATTCGCCATTCTCGTGTCCAGCCGTGATTCCCGTCACACGATTGCCGGATGTATGTATCCGACAGACTTTCCAACCGTGCAGGATTTCGCCGCCTTGCGCACGAACGCGTTTGGCCACCTCTTCCCATAGCTGCCCGGGCCCGTGTTTCGGATAAAGGAACTTCTCAATCAGCGACGTTTCGGTATCTTTTTGGCTGATCCCTCCGGAACTTGACTTCCTCAACTTACCTAAGTGGTGCGCCAAGGCCTTGCGGAGGGACAATCCTTTGATGCGCTGCGCTCCCCATTCGGCACTAATCTGGTCACAAGGAACACCCCAGACCTTCTCCGTGTAACTCTTGAAAAATGTCAGGTAAAGCTGCCGGCCAAAACGGTTGATCAAAAAATCCTGTAGTGTTTCTTCCGGTTGGATAGGACGAAGGGAGCTGTAGAGATAACTTACTCCAACTTTGGCTGTGCGGAGGATCCCGAGTTGCTTCAAAGTAACTGGATTCAGCTTCAAAGGGTAATCGAAAAACTTCCGCAGGAAGAACACACGAGACTGGCGCGCACGTATCAGCATCACCAGGTCTTCAACAGAGGCGTCCGGGCCTTCAGCTCCAGTACTCAGGGTACGTTGCTGGTTCTGGTAAGCCAGCTTGTGGTCCCCGTTGCCGTTCGGTGTTGCCTCAACCGGCATGATGGCGGTCCACCAGTCCATGACACGGTCCGACTTCGAAAAAAACCGATGCCCTCCGATATCGATCCGGTTGCCATGATAATTTACAGTCCTGGATATGCCCCCCACATAGCTGCTCTTTTCAAGTAAGAGGGGCTTGATGGTGGTGCGCTTTAGAAGTTCCAGCGCTGCCGTCAAACCGGCAGGCCCAGCTCCGATAATTGCCGCTGTTCCGTTAGGGGTGTGCATGTTTACGTGGGTTTCGGTCCGGCCAAGTGGGGCAGATACTATTCAGCAGAGCACAAGTTCCCTGCTGAATGCACGCTCAGGCTCAATTATAACCGTTACGCGCTCGGGTAGACGACGCGAAATTTAGTCGCGGGAGCAGGCCGCATCGAGTACGCTGGTAGTTGGCCGGATCGTCCCGCCGGTTTCGACAGGATGAAGGGTCAAGCGACAAGAATCGAAATGAAAACAGTTCTGGTGACTGGAGGGGCCGGCTTTTTCGGCGGGGTTTTGAAGCGAGAGATACTCGCGGCAGGGGATCGCTGCATCAGTGTAGATATTTGCCCCGATGAAGACGACCACTGCAACCTTGTCAAGCAGCAAGTGGACATTCGCGATCGCGAAGCGTTGGACAGGGTCTTCGTTTCGCAGCACATAGATGGGGTGGTTCATTGCGCAGCGATGTTAGCTCATGGCTCGGAGGATCCCAAGAATCTTTGGACCAGCAATGTCGATGGGACCCGCAACGTTTTAGAGGCTATGCGCAAATCCGGGGTTCGCCAGATGGCATTCACCTCAACAAATTGTCTGTGGGGCGAGGGCCTGAAGCGTCCGGTCCGGGAGGACGACGCGCCCAATCCGATCGAAGCCTATGGACGATCTAAGTTAGAGGCCGAACGCGTCATTCGGCAATATACCGACTTGAACTCGGTAATCATCCGGTGTCCCACAATTATCGACTTCGGGCGGCTGGGCCTGTTAGCGATTCTGTTCGAATTTATCGATGAAGGCCGGCGGGTCTGGACGGTCGGCGGGGGAAAAAACCGCTATCAGTTCATTTACGCGAAAGATCTTGCCAATGCTTGTCTGCTGGCGTTGGACTATCCACAGTCAGAGACTTTCAATATCGGATCGGACAACGTCAAGTCTCTCGCCGAAGTATACGAGTATGTCATCAAGAATGCGAATAGTAAGTCGTCTGTAGCTACGCTTCCGCGCACACCCGCGATTGCCGCCATGAAAGTCGCCTATCATCTGGGAATGTCTCCGTTAGGTCCCTATCATTACAAGATGATCGCGGAGGACTTTCTCTTTGATACAACCCGGATCAAGAGCCTGCTGAAGTGGACACCCACCGTTACTAACGAGCAAATGTTGTGGCGAGCGTATCAGTATTACTCTGATAACAGGAAGGAAATCGAGGGCCGCCGGGATGTATCGGCGCACCGGAAGACAGCGAAGATGGGTGTCATTCGATTACTGAAATGGCTTTCCTAGCTGGGGACCTCCCGCGCGAGGACCTGGTGCGTGCTACATCGTAACCCACTGGTTACCGCCGCTGTTTTCCTTATAGTGTTTCTCGCATTCTCCTTTAATCTTTGGGACATTAGCATAGCAAGCGGTTGGATCGATCCTTTTCTCCACCTGGGGGCGCAGGACGAGGCCGCGTACACCCACGCGGCGATTCGAATGGGGCTGCAAGGGAATTGGCTAAATCCCACGTTACTGGGCCGCTATGTGTTCGAGAAGCCACCGCTGCTCATCTGGCTATCCGCGATCTCGATGAAGATTTTGGGAATCGGTTCTTTCACCGCGCGGATCCCGGCAGTACTCGCAGGAGCCTTGATCGCAACGATCTGCTTCGCAATCGGGCGGGCGACGCGGTCCACGGTGGCGGGTGCCGGGGCAGCATTGTTGTGCTTGTCGAATCAGTTGCTATTCACCATGTCGCGCCATAATATGACCGATATCGTGTTAGCGGCGACGACGCTAATTGCGCTGGCAGCTTTGATCCGGGACCCGGCTCTCGCACGACGCGGACCGTGCGTTTTATTTATGCTGGCGATTGCCGCCGGTGTGCTCACCAAGAGTATCGCCGGAGTGCTCCCGGCTATAGCCGCTCTCCTGTTCGCGGCCGTGGCGACTCAGCGCCCGCTGGCACAACTGCGCCGGACAGCACTCCTTACCGGAGGCGCAATTCTACTCGCGTGCCCATGGTTTGTTTATCAGATAATGGCTCACCGACAGTGGTTTGAGGCGGATGTGTACTTCCAAATCGTGAAGGTCGGCGTGGAGTCGTCACGCTCCTCGATGCCAGGCCACATACAGTTTTATCTTTGGAGATTTCTCTATGCAGGCCCACTTACGCTGCTGCTGAGCGTATCGGCGGTTCCGGCGCTGATAGCGGAAAGCCGACGCCGTGATCCCCTAGCACTGGTCCTGCTATGTTTTCTGACTGTGCTTACCGCGGCATTGCTCTGTTTTCGTTTTGAATCGGAGACATACATCACTCCACTTGTTCCGGTTGCGATCGTCATCGCCGCGACCCGCTCTCCGCTGCTGGCAAGACGAGTAGCGGTCCCGATCTGCGCGCTCATTGTCATCGCGTTCATTGTCAAAGCTGCCAACCCGAGCCAGGCGTGGGGACTCTCCTATGAGTCCGGGTCGACCGTGCCGGCCAGCGCGGTTCTTTCAAGTTATTGCGAGGAACGCAGGGGCAACGGTCTGTACATCCTGGATGTGCAAGATCAATTCTACGCCTTGGCATTGCCGCTTCCGCAGGTGCGCTATGGATGGCTGGATCCGTCGGGTGAGATCCCCAAAATCCGTCCTCATCTGGCATATCTTGGGATCGTTCAAGATGCCGCTGCAACATCCGAGACGACTTTATACGCAGCCAGACTGCGGGCGTGGGGTGTGAACAACCCGGAGCCGCTCGGGACCGCGATCACGGCAAAAACGATTCAGGATCTGGTTGCGTTGGTCCTGGCCCATCCCGACAGCGATTTCCTTATCTCTCCTGCAATTGCCGCAGCACTCCGAGGCCGGCAGCCGCACGAAACGCGTTACAACACTGCCTCCTGTGTCCTACTGCAAGCGAGGGTTTCGCAGCCGGGCGCCCCAGCCCGGTGGACTTGTGACATGTAAGATGAACAGCATGTCCAATCAACAGAAGATTCGTTGGGGCGTGCTGGGCGCTGCCGGGGTCGCGCTGAAGAAGGTAATCCCCGCCATGCAGAACTGCCAGCGCGCCACGATTCATGCGATTGCTTCGCGAGACATCCGCAGGGCCCAGACGGCCGCCGAAGCACTAGGAGTGGGAAAAGCGTACGGGTCGTATGAGGAACTGCTCGCAGATCCCGAGATAGACGCCGTTTACAATCCTTTGCCGAATCACCTGCATGTGCCTTGGTCCATACGCGCGGCTGAGGCCGGCAAGCATGTACTGTGTGAAAAGCCCCTGAGTCTGACGGTTGCGGAGGCAATCACTCTTCTCGCAATCCGTGACCGAACCGGTGTGAAAATGGGCGAAGCATTCATGGTCCGGACCCACCCGCAATGGCTACGCACACGCGAGATGGTGCGGTCCGGGGCGATCGGCGAACTGCGTGCCATCACCGGATTTTTCAGCTACTCGAATAGAAATCCGGAGAACATTCGAAATATTCTGGAGTTTGGCGGGGGAGGGTTGATGGATATCGGCTGCTATCCGATCAATATTTCCCGTTTCTTATTTGGCGCAGAACCGGCCAGGGTGAGTGGCCTGATCACGCGCGATCCGAATATGAGAACCGACACGCTTACATCAGCCATCCTGGACTTTGATGGACGTCATGCGAGTTTCACCTGCAGCACGCAACTAGTGCCCTATCAGCGCGTGAACGTGTTCGGGAGCACGGGCCGAATCGAGATTGAGATCCCATTTAACGCTCCCATTGACCGGCCTACCCGAATTGTGATCGACCGCGGGACCGATCTGTTCGGGGGAGGAGCCTATGCCGAAGAGATTCCCACCTGCGATCAATATACGATCCAAGGGGACGCATTCTCGCGAGCGATTCAGGACGATACGGAGGTACCCGTCCCGCTGGAAGACGCCATCGCGAACATGGCCGCGATCGAGGCGGTATTCCGCTCAGCCGAATCTGGGAAGTGGGAGCCAGTTACCACCTACTAACTTTATTGGAATGGACCGTAGCGCACCTGCGACTTATAAAAATACGGCATCAGTGCGCTGGGATCTGTGTCGGGCTCAACGATCCAGGCTTGCCGGTCATGATAATAGCTGCGCAGCTCGGCGTCATCCTGCTGAGTCATGGCATTAGCCCAAACGATTTTGCTCGCGTCTATGTCCGCGGCATTGTAGACCCATTCCTCGTCCGGGTTGTGGATGCCGATATAGTGCACGAACACCAAATGACTCCCCGGCATCAGTCCCAGCTTGGAAGCAATGGCGGCTCGCGCATCGCGGTGGGCGACATAAGGGTGTTCCCAAAAGGGCATCCGGAACAGAAGAGACTCCGCGGACAGCTTCCATCCCACACTGCAAAGCAAGCAGAGGATGATACTGGCCATTAATCGTTCCGGCAACACTCCCAAGCGTCTGGTGACGACATATAGATGGCGTAATCCGGTTACGAGCATTAGATAAAATATGCATGTTTCTGGCGCAACATGCTGAGGGTAGGCCATCAGCTGCAATGAATTCAACCCCCACATAAATAAGACAATATAGAAGACAGCTCGAAGTTTATAATTCCGTAAAGTCCAGGGGAATATCAAGAAAGGGAGCGTAAGTCCTGGGCCAACAAAGAAGTCCCAGATTATTACAAACCTATCTCTCCAACTTTCTAACATATGCCACGGTGTTGAATACGCTGCTCGGTGCGAGAGCTCCAGCTTGTGCATATTCTCGAGGTTGATGTGCCGGTAAGCAACTTTCTGGGGAGGTAGGAAGGCGAGATTCTCGGGCCATCCGTAGGTCTCACGATTTACCACATACGGAATCCTGGTTGGACTTCCTGTTACTCGCCATGAGTAGTAGGCCGTGAAGCTTCCTCCTAAGAGGAGCACCACAAACGCAGGCACGAGTATCGGCCAGCGGATAACCGGATTGCCGAGCACTGCCTTCCAGCGCCACAGGACCGCAAGGCCGACGCACAAGACAGATAAAACAGTGCCCTCAAAGGGCCGCGCGTTGACCAGAAGCGCTATGGATGCCGCGAACATGGTGGCGGAGGGCCAGGTCGGCTTCCGGAGAAATCGCGGCATAGCTCCCCATAAGAGAGTTCCTCCTATTGCGGGCATGATGCCGCCATAGTAACTGTTCATCCAATAACTGCCGATGCCTATCTGTAAAGCTGTAATCAGACCACCACCAAAGGCCCAAACCGGTGGAACCCAGGCCTGCAGCATCCAGCAGATTAGGCCACACATGATACCTGCTGAAAGCAGGACTCCTACCCAGGGATTGCCTAACAATTTACCGATCGCTAAGAACACACCCAAGCTCGGCGGGTACATCGACATGTACGTGGGTTTTTGTATCACGTGAATAGTTTCAAAGTGAGTCCAAAACCGATGCGTAGGGTTAGTCAACCGCCCGGAGCTGAATGTATCCGCCATCAGCAGCAAGCTGAACTCGTCGTGGACACTGGGAGGTTTGATTGGCACCGCGGGCAGAAGAGCCACGCGGATGAGTATCGGGAAAAGCACGCAGAACCAGACGGCCCGTGCGCGATTTTGCGCGAACGTGTGCAATTCAAGGCGAACCCGGGTAAGCAACCGCGCTGAAACGAGGCGAGGGTGCATACAAATCAGCAGGCAGAGGAGAAGACTGATCCACTGCCACAAGAGCAGGTCCGTTAAGAATATCTGTTCGGCCAGATTGCGAATGAAATCAGAGAGTACGTTCCAGCTCAGTATGAGGAGGCCCATTACTTCTTCGCCACCAACGAGACTTCCTCGACCACGGTGCCCAACTCGTGGAATTCTGAATCCGACAGAGCCAGCGCTTTATCGAGACTGAATGCGACGGGAAATAATGTGCCGTGGAACACGGAAGCAGGCAGTTCTCGTGTGTATAAGTAAATGCCGTCTTTGGCGAACACTTCGGGAGCTAATGCGAGGTCTTCCACCTGCGCGGTCAGTGTGATAGGGCCAAGCTTTTGAATAGATTGAGCGGCAACATACAATTTGAGCTGCAAAGTTGCACCGTACTGTTCGGAACCGGGTGGCGGCTGAAGCACCACGGCGAATCGGCGCTCGGTCCAGCGCCAGCGGTGTTGCTCCAGGTTGTGGAACCCCGCAATCAGCTGCCTGCCCGACGAGGGGTCCGACATTCTGACAGCACTAGAAAATCGGGTACTGGATTTCGCAGCACACCCCACCAATCCGAAGGCTAGCGCAAGGAGAATGCTACGAATCCTAGAACTTCGGTGACTCATTGGGGGCTGGGAGGCATTCTCAATGATAGAGGACTTTCGTCTCGATTCACGGCGTGAAGCCCAGCGAGCTGATCACCGCACCCAATTCTCTTCCCTCGCCTGCCAAACTTGGAACCGCTTTGTCAAAGGCGAAGGTTGCGATAGCCACACCGCGTCCGAAAGCACTGGCAGGAATAGCTCGCTGGTACGTGAAGCTGCCTTGCGATGAAAATGTTTGGGCTCCGAGCGGATATCCGTTCACATCGCCGTTGATGGTCAGTGGACCCAGCCGGCTAATTTGCTCCGGTGGAATATATAAGTGAAGCTCGAATGTAGCGCCCGCGGATCGGGCTGTTTCCGGCGCCTTCAGCACGACGGTGAACGTCCGTGCGCTCCAGCGCCAGGCATGTTGCTCGGCCGGGTAAAATCCCGATAGCAGTTGGCGGGCCGCCGCGGGTGCTCCCATATCGAGGTAAGTGAGTGCCGCCGCAGGTAACTCACCTGATCGTCGATATAGATCGAAAGTCTCCGCTTCGAAAATAGCCGAGCGCCAGAATAGGTTCCCTGGGAAGTCTTGCACCTGCCGGTACCCGGCCAGATTGAGCGCACCTGACAGTGCCTGGGTCTCCGGTAGCGCCTTGTAGCCGAGCATTACATAATCAGGGGCGTTGGCCGCGAACAAAGCGCTGGGTTCATTCACACGGTTGCGAGTCGACCAGTCCCAATAGGCGCCCCCCGGCCCATAATTGACGAACACGCTGCGCGGAAAATACGGTTGAATTGCGGTGCAGGAATACCCAAGGGCCAGGATGGGCCGTTTCGCAATGCCCGTAGTCTCCAGGTACCGGGCGGCTTGTTTGCTTCCGGAGTAGGGCTCACGCCAGTCGTACGCAACGGTCTTGCATGTCCAATAACACTGAACGGCTATCACAATTGCCAGCGCCGCAGAGGCCGTAGGCGGGATCTTCACTCTCGCCGTGGAAATCCACATTGCAGATAGCCAGGCCAGAAACAACGTCCCGGAATGCCAGACTTGCGAATAGACGACACCGCTGAAGCCTATCAGCGCAAGCAAGGAGAGCATAAACAGGAATAAGCCCCCTCCCGCGTAGAGCAGCGGGATGGAGAGACCGATGATTAGAACACTTACAAGCAGCGTTCCACCAAAAGCTTCCGCCAGGAGCATGTGGGCAGAATCGAACACTTTGCCGGCGGAAAAAGCCACATGGGCTGGAAAGCCTAAATCGTGAGCGGGCCATGCTGAATAGGCGAGCGGAAGAAGGACAGCTAGATAAGCAAGGTCTGCCACCAGCATGCGCCTCTTAGTTGGAGCCTTAGACTGTTTCCAATTACGCAGGAACCCAACCTGCGAGGCAATCCAGATGGATCCCGACAACAGAAACCCATGTACGCTGACGGCTGCCAGCAAGGCCAGAACAGCAGTGAAGAGATGCAAGCTTGGTTCCCGCCGGGGATAGAGTAAGACACTGACGAATAACAGAACTGGTACTAGGGAGTAGCTACGCGCGACAACGACGTACTGGTAGCAAAGAAAGTAAGTGAAAGGGAGCAACACGCGGAAAACTAACGGGAAAGGTGAGCGCGTGAGCAAAATTACAGCCGCTAAGAACCCCAGCAAGGCAGACAGAACTCCGGCCGCACGATAGGGCGCACCTAGCCTGATCAGTGCCCATAGCAGCGTGTGCCAAAGACCCGGTGTGCCCTCGTACTGAAGGAGGCTTGACCACAGCTTGCCTAAGCCGGCATCCCGCGCCAGAAGCCAGGCCTGAGCTTCATCGGCCCAGGGTTCATGACGCCACAAAGAGCATGCCACGATGCAGGCGTATATCAAGAGAGCCGAGTAAGTCAGGATGTGGCGCTCACCGCGATCGGCCATCTCGCGATTGTCCCACGCGAGTTCCTGGCGTAGAGCCGGAACATTCCGAATTCGATCTGCTAAATTCGGTTACTAGGAAGGTCTTTTTTCCATTGATTGCGCGTTAAGACCCCTAAGCGACTCCCGTTACATGACTCCCGACCGCGTAAGAGAACTAGCTCGCGAATGCGGCTTTGAACTGGCGGGTGTCGCGGCCGCGGAGCACTCGACGGATTTCGAGCGCTTCCGAAGTTGGGCAGATCGCGGAATGGCAGGTCAGATGAAGTATCTTACCGACCACCGGGCCGACCTACGGTCGAATCCAAAGCTGCTGTTGGAGTCGGCACAATCCGTCATCTGCGTGGGCAAGTTGTATAACGGCCCGCAAGCTTATTCGACCGAGTTCAACGAGGCGGAACTGGGCTGGATTTCACGGTACGCGTGGGGAACCGATTACCACCCAGTGCTTCGCCGCGGTTTGACCACACTGGCCGAGCGTCTTGGGCCGAACCACGATTACAAAGTGTGTGTGGACACAGCGCCAATGCTGGAGCGATCCTACGCCCGTGCGGCGGGACTCGGATGGATCGGCAAGAACACTTGTCTGATCAATGAACCCCTGGGTTCCTGGTTCTTCCTGGGAGAACTACTCACATCGCTGGAGATCCAGCCCGATTCGCCGCCGCCGGATCGATGCGGCACCTGCCGGCGCTGTGTGGACGCGTGTCCGACCGATGCGATCAGCAGTGTGGGCTACGAACTGGATGCGCGGCTGTGCATTTCGTACTTCACGATTGAACTGCACGGCCCGGTTCCTGAACAACATCGATCGGCGATAGGCGCCCACGTGTTCGGCTGCGATATCTGCCAGGACGTGTGCCCCTGGAACCGGCGTGCTCCGGTAACTCAGGAGGCCGCCTTCGCGCCGACGCATAGGACGCCTCCTTTGGAGAGGCTGGCGGAGCTAAGCGAGCTTGAGTTCAGGCACATGTTTCGGCACAGTCCGGTGTCCCGCGCGAGGTACCGGGGAATGCTCCGCAACGTTGCCGTCGCGATGGGCAATGCAGGACTGGCCAGCTTCCAGGCACCACTCAGAAAGCTCGCCATGAGCGACGATCCGCTGGTTCGCGAGCATGCCGAGTGGGCTCTGGCACGCTGCCGGGACGTGAGCAGCCAGCCTATCGCTGCAGCGGCACTGAGGTAATAAATGGCGACAGCCAGTTCCGGACGGCCCGGCCCGGATGAGTATCTGGTGTGGGACCTCTCTACGGAGTCTAGTTCGATCCTCCTCAATCTGGAACTCGCGGACGCTCTGAAGAAACTGACTGGAAGGCGATCCGGCGTCGATGTGCAGGGAATCCTGCTTGGCCGGATTCTGATCACAGGTGCGAATCGGTCTCTTATTACTGTCGAGGATTGTCAAACTATCCAGCCGAAGGACGACCTGACGGCGCAGCTGGAGTTTTGGCGAGGACAACAGCAACGAACTCTGACGGCGATCGGGCTGGTACATTTTTCCCAGGCTGGACAGGAGAGTGCGAATTTCAGGAATGCATCGATTGCCTCCTTCCACAAGCACTTCGCTGGATGGCCCGGAGTTCTTCTAGCAGTCGAGCGAGTGCGCGGGGCCGTTCCGGTTGGCCACTTGCTCTGGACTAGCCGGGAAAACACCGAGAACGGAACGTCCTGGTCTGAAATCCCGCTAGATAGTGCGACGCTCAAATCCGCCGGGTTCACCATCCTGCAAGGATCACCAGCGGTGGAGTTCAACAGGGCACCGGAAAGCACCGGGGTGCAACGGTGGCGAAAGTGGGCCTGGGTCCCGCTTGCGGCAGCACTGTTCTGCATCGCCGCCGCTACGTTTTGGACGGCATACCGGCCCGACCCCGAGGCGCCCCTGGCCGCTGAACCATCCGAGCCGACGCCAGCGCTGCAACCTACGCCTTCCGCAGCGCCTGCACCCCCGGCAACCCAAGTGCCTCGTCAACGCGCGCGCGTTAATCGAGGCAGGCCGCCAAGTACACCTACCGTGACGATCGAATTGCATTCCGCCCCGGAGTCCGTGACGCGAAAGTTGGCGGGCCGCGGGCTCGGCATCCCGTGGATCCGGCGCTTCCGCTCCAAAGATTCGAGGGAGTTTATTGAAGCCGTGCCAAGGCTGCAGATACGACCGGCTATCCCGCGGAGGACCGCGGAGGCCCTCCCTGGAGAATGGCAAGTCACTTTGCGAGTGACGATTGACAAATCCGGACGGCTGATGGCGGCAACTCTTCTGAATCCGAGCGCGAACCGCGAGTTTGTGCGTCTTTCCAAATACGCCATCGAGCGTTGGAGATTTGAGCCCGCCCACCTCCAGAAACGCCCTGTCCCCAGCGCACTGGACGTGACGTTTCGCTTCCATCCGGTGACGCGGTGAAGCCGGCTGTCGCGAAGGAAGAACCGGCCGCTGCCTTGTCACTGCCCTGCCGTACCCGCCGTGCACGCCGTGTTTTTTGCGTTGCGGACGTGTAGTCGTGTTTCACGTCCGCCGCGATCTGTATTAGCATGGCTGGTTCGATCTAGTTTTGATGGACCGGCGCAACGATACGGTAAAATGCAACTAGACAGGAGTTCCGACATACATGTTCTTTCGACCCGCCCTCACCGCGTTCACAACCGTGCTGGTAGTTTGCGCGCAAGATCAGGGCAGCCCGATTCCAGCGCCATACGTCATTGCCGCCGGCACGCGCGTTCCGCTCAGCATGATTAACAGCGTCAGCACCAAGAGCGCAGCCGAGGGTGAGCGCATCTACCTGGAGACCGTCTTTCCTATATTGGCCAACGGCAAGATCGTGATCCCGCCGGGCAGCTACGTAGCGGGCAGCGTGACCGAGATCAAACGCCCTGGCCGGGTAAAAGGACGTGGAGAACTCTATGTGCGGTTCGATTCTTTGACACTGCCGAACGGAACCACTCGCGATTTCCGGGCGCGCATCGGGTCCCTGGATGGCCGGGCCACCGAGGAGTTGAATAAGTCCGAAGGCAAGATCAAGAGCGAAGGGAACAAGTCGGGAGATCTCAGGACCGTGGCCGAGGGAGCCGGAGCCGGAGCCACCATTGGCGGTCTGGCCGGTGCAGCGGCCGGTCACGTCGGAATGGGTGCGGGGATTGGGGGTGCAGCAGGTGCCGCGGCTGGGGTGATGGGGGTACTGCTCTCGCGCGGTCCCGATGCGATCCTGGCAAAAGGCACCACTCTCGATATGGTGTTAGACCGTGCGCTGGAGTTCGACACGAGCGAGTTGGACTTTACCAACAACAACTGGCATCACTCTGTGAGCGACGGGCCGGGACCCATGCCCAGTAAACGGAATCAATCCACCACCGGGCTCGGTCGCCGCTTACCGTAATCACGATGGATTGTAATTGGCGCGCGCCAGGCATTCTGTCCTGCCTGGTAGTTCTGCTGACCGTTCCGCTGGGGGCGCAGAAGTCCGCTCCGTCGAATGAAACGGCTCAACTGTTAAGCGAGATTATTCGCGTCAACACGACCAACCCGCCCGGCCATGAAGGCCAACTTGCAGAGCTGCTTGCGACTAAGTTCAGGTCCCTTGGATTTCAGATCGATATCATCCCTACTCCCGATCCCGGCAAAGCTCACTTCATCGCGCGGCTGCGCGGCAACGGTTCCAAGAAGCCGGTGTTGCTGGCGGCGCACGCGGACGTGGTTGGTGTTGAGCGCGACAAGTGGAGCGTGGATCCGTTCCAAGGCCTGAGTAAAGACGGCTATGTGTATGGCCGGGGCGCGATTGATTTTAAGGGCGGCCTCGCTGTTTTCGCTCAAGCCGTCATGATGCTGGCGAAGAACAAGATACCGCTGGCGCGCGACGTGATCTTTCTGTCGGAGGCGGACGAAGAGGGCGGCCTTTACAACACAACCTGGCTGGCCGAACACCACTGGGACAAGATCGATTGTGAGTTTGCTTTGAACGAAGGCGGCTGGATCATGAAGAACGCCGACGGCAAGGTGCGCTACGTGAGTATTTCGACCGCAGACAAAAGTGGCGTGTCGCTGGTTCTGACTGCCCATGGCGCCTCGACACACTCCTCCATGCCGCGCCCCGACAACGCCATCTTCACGCTGAATCGCGCGATGGTGAAGATTGCGGATTATGAGACTAAGCCGTCGCTCATCCCGATTACAAAGGAGTTCTTCTTGACCCTGGCCAAAACCAGCAAGCCTCCGATGTCGGCGTATTTCGAGGCACTGGTGAACAGCCAGGACCCCGCCCTGGTGCATCAGGCGGACCTGGAAATCAGCAAGGATCCCCTGCTGCATGCCATTATGCGGAACACCATCGCGCCGGTGCTGATGAATGCTGGCTTCCGCGGCAACGTGATCCCGGGGACCGCGCAGGCGACTATAAACTTGCGTATGAT
>JBBSHP010000014.1:0-18354 GCA_038232555.1 Bryobacterales bacterium | reverse complement strand
GAGATCCCCACGCTGAAAAGGTCCCACTACCGGGCCGCCCAGCACAGCTTGGGATGCTGCGTGGTGCGGCAAATCTATCCCGACCTGCGCATATGAGGCTTTGGCCAATCCAGAGCAATCGAAAGCTTCCGGACCGACCGCACTAGACGTCATCTCGTACGACTTCCCGAGTTGGCGTGCAGCGAAAGCGACTGGATCTTGCGCCCAGCACGTAATGCCCAGGGTCAGGTAGAGGCAGCATGCGCAAGAAGTTCCTAGGAATCTTGAAGCGTGCAGGTGCGCTTCTTTGGAGTTTCCCTCAACCATAGTAAGAGCATACGCTAATTCACTGCCGGCGTTCTGGCCTGGTGCGCCGGGGGGACGCGCCCCCCGGTGTAGCAACGTTTATCACGCTTGGTAGGCGTCCTCCGGAAGCCATGAAAGCGCAACCGGGAGTGGGCATACTGTCGGGCACACCTCGAAGTCTTCTCGCCCACCGGGCCGAGGGACGGATGAGTTGGACGCCCAACGTGCGCAAAAATAGTTAGCTGCCCATAGACCACAGTCTATTGACAAGCAAAGTATTAATAAGTTATGATCTATCGCAGATAGAAATAGCAATAGGCTATAACCGATGAAAACACCTCGCCTTGCCGCCCAGACCCGTGCCCGCCTTGATGAGCGATTCAAGGCGATGGGACAATCCACGGAGTACGCCCAGCCCGTGCGCGGCTGGGTGAAGGCCATCCGTGAGGCTCTTGGCATGTCCACAGCCCAGCTCGCGAAAAGGGCCGGAGTGCGCCAGCCCTCCATTGTCGCGCTTGAGCAGTCTGAAGTGAAGGGCACAATTGAGCTCGCAACCCTGCGGCGGATAGCAGAAGCGCTCGATTGTAAGGTGGTCTATGCGCTCGTGCCCAGCAAGCCTCTAGAGCAGACCGTGCGCGAACGCGCGCGGCTGTTTGCGCGCCGCCGTCTTGAGCCGATCGAACACTCGATGGCCCTCGAAGACCAGAAGGTACCGCGCAAAGAGTCTGAGGCCCTGATTGATACAGTCGTGAGCGAAACAAACCCGCGCCGTTTTTGGGACGAGGCGTGAGTGACATATTCGACCAGCCCGAGGATGCGACGCCGCTGACCGTCGAAGAACGGCGCGACCTGATTCCCTCCGATATTTCAAACCGCCGTGGACTGAATGAAGCCGAGCAGGATAACATCCTGCTCGGGCAGGACTGGGCTTTGCGACGGCGCAGGCCCGACCTGCTGAGCGACAAGTTCATCACCGATCTGCACCAACACATGCTGGGCGACGTCTGGCGATGGGCCGGTGATTTCCGGTGCAGTGAGCGCACTCTCGGGATTCCGTTTTATCAGATTCCCGCCGCCCTGCGCCAGCTGGTCGAGGACGTTAAGGCTTGGATCGAATATAAATCCTATTTCCCGGACGAGATCGCGGTGCGCTTTCATCATCGTCTGGTCGCGATCCATCCGTTTCCGAACGGCAACGGCCGCCACGCGCGCCTGATGGCCGATTTGCTCATCATGCAGCTCGGCGGCAAGCGGTTTGCATGGGGCCGTGCGAACCTGCGCGATGCCGGTGAAATGCGCGCCCAGTACATTACGGCGCTGAGAGCCGCGGATAACCACGATTACAGCCCGTTGCTGGCGTTCGCGCGCTCGTAAGAACGGTGGGCGGCTGCCGGTCGAACACAATTGTGGGCCGATGCCTTACCTATAAGGAGTCGATCGGGACGGAGGGAGAAACGGCGGCAGCCAGCCTCTACGCGTCAGGGGCGGGGGAAGCGGGTTTCTTGTCTAGTTTTGGACTGGGCCGGTTTGGGTTGAGGCGGCCTGGTTGCGATGCTCTTCGATGCGCTTCCGGATCTCCGAGTGCGGCACTTTCAAAACAACGCTACGGGTCACACATTTCAATCCCGTCCACCAAAAGAAATATGGGATCATCTTTGCCGCTTGCGCCGATACTTCCATCTGGGTTTTTGTATCGATGAAAAGTTCCCAAGAGTTCGCCCGCTATGTTGTCAAACAGATCATACACCTGGCTAAATGCACCATTCTCCTGTTGCGCTTCAGGGGGAGCGAGTCTCTCTGTTACCATTACTTTCTCGGTGCAGCGCCTCAGAGTGCTAGCCTGAAATTGCGGATCATTCCAGATTTCACGAAGTGTCCATTTTGAGACCTTCTCGGGCATAATGCGATCGAGACAGAGATCAGGAGGAAGTCAACATGAGTGAGAAGATCAAGAATTTGGTAAATCGCTATCTTCGGGGCGAAATCCAGTTGCGGGACTTCCAGCAGCAATTCGCCGGGTTTTACTTTCAGGTCCGAAAAAACCGCAATTCGGATCGGACTGCCTCCAAGTTATGCGATGAGATCGTAGGGCCACTCGCTGAATTATCGAGAGGACACAGATCGGAAGTCTCGTTCCGCGAGGAATTAGCGCACGGCGGCCGCCCTTTTCGATCATTGTCGCTGGTTGTTTGGAAGAGCCCCCATCTCGATAAGACTTCCGATCCGAGGGAAATTCGTTCCGTGACGATAGGGCGATTATTTGATATCTCATCGCTTCCCGGTAGCTATTCTAGCGAGCCATCTCGGATGCGTCCTTGAGTAATATGAAAGGGCATCGAGCGATTTCGTCGCCATCCATCGTAAGCCGGAAATGATGAAGACCATGCTGGGTGGGTGTCACCGCGATCTGCCCAACGATGATGTAGCCTCCGGGAAATTTCGGCAGAACCGTCTTGGCTGGGCCTGACGTTGGAGGTCCAACAACTTCAGACTCGCCATTCGGCCGCACTAGACGGAGTTCTAGTGTGTGTTCGGTCTGATCGGTATCTGCCATTTTGATCTGACCAAACACGTTGACTTTGATTGCTTGTTTCGCGGCCGAGATGTCTGCATCTACCGGCGCGAGGAAAACGTCAGCGATCCGTATTGCGCTGATGACGTTGTCTTCTTCGCTTAGCACTTTTTCGCAGACTAACAGATTGACGCAGGCGACATTCGGTGGCATCCGCCTCAGTCTACTACGACTCTGTCAGTCAAAGTGCACTTTACCGTAAGATATGGTGCGCCCGGAGGGACTCGAACCCCCGGCCTATTGGTTCGAAGCCAATCGCTCTATCCGGCTGAGCTACGGGCGCGGTTCTGCTTTATTATACGCGGGTGTTGCCGGTCACAGCATTGGCGCGTAGAGTTTGTTCTGTCACCCAGTCCGTCCAGATTGCCTCTTTGCCGTTTGCCGCTAGCGGCGCTCCGTCCAGAACTGCCGACGCAAAGTTTTCGACACACGGATAGTGCAGGTTCGCATGGGCAGGCAGGTGCTCACTTCCGCCTGGATAGACCAACTCGGGCCCGTTCAAGGGGCTCAGGTTCAGCTCGCCCTCTGTTCCGATAATCCGGCACTGGTCGCGAACCACGCTGGAGTGCCAGCGCACATCGACGATCCCGCGGACCCCACCCGGGTATTCAATCAGTACCGTCGCATTGTCTTCTACCGCCAGCGAATGAACTGCGTTCGAAAGCTGGCCGGTGGCGCGCTCCGGTCTCCCAAACCAGAAATTGCACACGTCAATCCTATGACTGGCGATGTCGAAGAGCGGCCCACCACCAGACATAGCCGGATCGGCGAGCCAGGCGCGGGGACCACTGAGGTCGGCAATCCCGCTGTGGCAATTCAACTCCGCGAGCACTGGCTGCCCGATCGCGCCTTGATGCAGTAGCTCCTTGGCTCTTTGGACCTTTGGATACATGCGCCGATAGTACGCGGCCCCGAAGATCTTGCCGGCGTCCTCAGCGGCACCGTTCATCGCCGCGGCTTCGGTGTAGTTCATGCCGAACGGCTTCTCGCACAAGACGTGCTTGCCCGCCTGCAGCGCCGCGAGGGTCTGGCTGGCGTGCAGGAACACGGGAGTCCCCACGTAGACAACGTCAACATTCGGATCAGTGAGCGCCTGGGTGAGGTCGGCCCATACATTCTCGCATACCGCAAGCCTTTGGCCCGGTCACGCGTGACGATGCCGTATAGATGACTGCGCGGCTCCGCCAGAATGGCCGGAATCACACGCTTTGAAGTGATATCTCCGACGCCGATCACCAGCCAATTGAGCATGCCCCTAATACTAGCCGCCCAGGCGCCACTCCTGCTAATCTCCCTACATGAAGCTGCTGATTTTCTCTGACATACACGGCGACCAAGCCGCCTTGGAACGGCTGATGAAACAAGACGCCGATTACTATTTCTGCGCCGGAGATCTGGCCAATTGGGGCAAGGGCCTGGAGGTGCTGGGTCCGGTGATGCAGCCGCATGCCGACAAGGTTTACGTCATTCCCGGTAATCACGAGTCGGAGGATGATATCGCGCGCTTCTGCGAGCGTTTTGGATTTCACAACTTCCATGGGCAGAGTATGCGTATCGGAGAGCATAGCGTGGGGGCGCTGGGTTATTCGAATCCCACTCCCTTCAACACGCCTGGCGAGTACAGTGAGCAGGAGTTGGCGGACCGCTTAGCGAAGTTTGCAGATGCGGAGCTACGGGTGCTGATTTGCCATTGCCCTCCGAAGGCCACTCAGCTCGATCGGGCCGACGAAGGGCAACACTTTGGCAGCCAAGCGGTGCGGGAGTTCATCGAGAAGACTCAGCCGGAGTACTTCTACTGCGGTCATATTCATGAGGCGGCCGGAGCCAGCGAGCGGCTGGGAGCTACGGAAGGATTCAATGTGGGTAAGCAGGGGCGCACGCTGGAGATTTAGTACGGCTCCGACAGGGTGAGCGCGGGCCAGTGCAGAGTAAAATTGAAGTAGCCCATGGTCAAGATGCTCATCTACATGCTGGTGGCGGTGTTCCTGATCACCATCGTGAGGTCCATGGTCGGTATTATTCTGCGAGGTTTTTCCGAGATGCTGCGTCCTCAGACTGCCTCGAAGCCGAGGCCGACGGTTCCTTTGACGGGTGAGTTGAAGAAGGATCCGGTGTGTGGAACCTACACCGCCGCAGCCACATCGATCCAGCAGACGGTGCAGGGGCAGACGTTCTACTTTTGCTCGGCGCAGTGCCGGGACAAATATCTGGCTTCGCTGCCGGTTTGACTGTTACGCTTAGATTTAAATGAGCCAAAGCCTTACGATTATTCTGCCCGATGGCAGTGAGAAGATTGTTCCGCCCGGGAGCAGGCCGCTCGACATCGCCCGATCGATTGGCAACCGGCTAGCGGATGACGCGGTGGTGGCGCGCGTGAATGGAGAGCTGTTCGACTTGACGCGGCCTCTGGAGAATGACGTCCGGCTGGAGATCCTGACCTCCAAAAACCTCGAGGCGCTTCCGGTGTACCGGCACTCCACTGCGCACCTGTTGGCGGCAGCGGTGCTCGACTTGTTTCCCGAAACGAAGCTGGGCATTGGGCCGCCTACTGACACCGGGTTCTATTACGATTTCGAACGCGCTACAGCCTTCACGCCGGAAGACCTGGAGAAGATCGAAGCGCGCATGGCGGAGCTGCAGGCCCAGGATCTCCCTTTTGAGCGCAGGCTGACCCAGAAAACTGCCGGCCTGGAAAAGTATGCCGACGACTGGATGAAGCGCGAGCTGATTGAAGAGAAGGCCGACGAAGTCTTTTCGGAATACACGCTGGGGCCCAAGTTCATCGATTTTTGCCGGGGGCCGCATGTACCCTCGAGCTCCCGGCTAAAAGCATTTAAGCTGCTTTCCGTGGCGGGCGCTTATTGGAAGGGGAATGAGCACAATGCCAGGCTGCAGCGCATTTATGGCACGGCGTTCTTCAGCAAGAAGGAGCTGGCCGAGTATCTGGAGCGCATTGAAGAAGCGAAGAAGCGCGATCACCGCAAGCTGGGGCAGGAGCTGGACCTGTTCAGTATTCAGGAGTTGGCCGGCCCGGGCTTGATCTTCTTCCATCCCAAAGGCGGCATGGTTCGCAAGCTGATCGAGGACTGGATGCGCGAGCAGTATCTGGCGCGCGGCTACGCTTTGGTCTACACGCCGCACGTGATGCGGCGCGAGTTGTGGAAGGTCTCCGGGCATGCAAATTTTTTTAGCCAGAACATGTTCACGCCCATGGAGCTGGACGACGCCGAATATCAGCTCAAGCCCATGAACTGCCCGGGGCACATTCTGATCTATGCCGATAAAATGCATAGCTATCGCGATCTCCCGGTGCGCCTGGGCGAGTTGGGAACCGTGTACCGGTATGAACGCGCGGGCGTGCTGCACGGGCTGCTGCGGGTGCGCGGATTTACGCAGGATGACGCCCACATCTTCTGCACGCCGGAGCAGATCGAAGACGAAGTGGTGAGTTGTCTGGAATTCGCGGTGGACGTGCTGACCACTTTCGGATTTGATAAGTACGAGGCCGAGCTTTCGACCTGGGAAGGCGGAGCGAGCGGCAAATACGACGGCACTCCCGAGCAGTGGGAGCTGGCCGAGAAAGCGCTGTCGCGCGCAGTGGAGCGGCTGAACATCAAAGTGAAAGTGATGCCGGATGAGGCGGCGTTCTACGGGCCGAAGATCGACGTAAAACTGGTGGATGCGATTGGACGGCCCTGGCAGCTCTCCACGGTGCAGTTCGACTTCACTCTGCCGCAGCGCTTCAAGCTGGAATATGTTGCGGAGGACGGCAAGAAGCATCAGCCTTTAATGGTCCACCGCGCGTTGTTCGGATCGGTGGAGCGATTCTTCGGGATCCTGGTGGAACACTACGCGGGTGCGTTTCCGGTGTGGCTGGCGCCGATACAAGCCGTGGTGCTTCCCATTACCGACAGGCAGTTTGATTATTCGCACGCGGTACAGAAGCGGCTGCTCGATGCCGGCATTCGTGCGACCGTAGACGATCGCAAGGAGAAGGTGAACCTCAAGATCCGCGATGCACAGATGCAGAAAATTCCCTACATGCTGGTGGTGGGCGATCGCGAGGCGCAGAACGAGTCCGTGTCGGTTCGGAATCGAAAGCATGGCGATCAGGGCGTCAGGACCGTGGATGAGTTTCTGGCCGGCATTCAGCAACTGATCGCAAACAAAGCTCCCGCGGAGTAAAGCGGTCCGTGGTGACGCTGCTGGCTGTGTTGTTCGCGATCCTGCTGACCGGGTCTCTGGTCTACTGCGTGCTGATGGTTGCGGCGGCGCGGAGCTACCTGGCCCAGAAGCCCGCCCGTGGTGAAGGCGCGCCGATCAGTGTATTAAAGCCTTTGTCCGGCCTGGACGAAGGTCTGGAGGCGAACCTGCGCAGCTTCTTCGAACAAGAGTACCCGTCGTTCGAGATCCTCTGTGCGCTGCGCAATCGTGAGGACCCAGCCCGGCGCGTCGTGGAAGAATTGCAGCGTGAGTTTCCGCAGGTGGACTGCAGACTGATCGTGACGGGGGAACCGCCCTACGCGAACGCGAAGGTATTCAGCCTGACGTGCATGCTGGCGGCGGCGCGCCATGACCTGGTGATTATGAGCGATAGCGACATTCGCGTACAACCAGGAATGCTGGCTTCGGTGGGGGCGGAGTTTTCCGATGCGTCGATTGCTCTGGGGACATGCCCGTATCGCGCGATTTCCGGCCGAAGCGTTTGGTCGGCTCTCGAAGCGGAGGGAATGAATACTGAGTTCCTGGGGGGCTTACTGGTGGCGCGCATGCTACTGGGTGTGGACTTCGCCGTGGGGCCCACCATCGTGGCTCGCCGGAGTGTGCTCGAAACGATTGGATTTGAGCGGCTGCACGAGTATCTGGCGGAAGATTTTGTGATGGGGAAGACGGCGTCGGAGGCCGGCTTTTCAGTCATCCTGTCGCGTACCATCGTGGACCATCGCATTGGGAGCGAACGGTTCCGCTCGAACATGGCGCACCGGCTGCGTTGGTCTCGCAGCACGCGGCGCTCGCGACCGTTGGGCTACATCGGCCAGGTGTTTACAAACCCACTGCCGCTCGCGCTGATGGTGATTGCGCTGCAGCCGCGGTGGTGGCCCGTGCTGGTTATCACAGCGCTGGTTCGCGCTGCCGCAGCATGGTCGGTTTCATGGAACGTCCTGGGCCAGCGCGTGGGGTGGCACCTGCTTCCCGTTCAGGATATGTTGAGCTCTCTGTTCTGGATTGCCGGATTTTTCGGCAACACAATTGTCTGGCGGGGACACCGCTATTACCTTCACGCGGACGGTCGATTTTCACTCCTGCCCGGATTAGAATAGAAGTCACGATGGAACGAAGAACGTTTTTAGCGGGTATGGGAGGCGCGCTCTCCACCAGAGCTTTCGGCGCTAACGACAAGGTGAACGTGGCGGTGATTGGCCTGGGAGGCCGGGGCAAAGACCACCTCAACGCCTACCTGAAGCTGCCGGGCGCCCGCATCGCGGCCTTATGCGATGTGGACACCGCGCAGACGGAGCGCGCATCCCAAATAGTGGAAGACGCCACCGGGAGCAAGCCGAAGATTTATCAGGATCTGCGCAAGCTTTACGACGACAAAGAAGTGGACGCGGTCTCGATTGCGACGCCCAACCACTGGCATGCGCTCGCAACCATCTGGGCCTGCCAGGCCGGCAAGGACGTGTACTGCGAGAAGCCGGCCAGCTACAACATCTTTGAAGGCCAACAAATGTTGAACGCGGCGCGCCGCTACAACCGCATGCTGCAGATCGGGATGCAGAGCCGCAGCCAGGAACACAGTAGGCGGGCCGTTCAACTGGTTCGCGACGGTGCCGTGGGAAAGGTTTACATGGCCAAGGCGATTTGCTACAAGAGACGTCCTTCGATCGGCCACACTCCGGAGGAGCCGGTGCCCGCCGGTCTCAATTGGGATATCTTCCTGGGACCTGCGCCGATGCGGCCGTTCACTAAAAATCGATTCCACTACAACTGGCACTGGTTTTGGGATACGGGCAACGGCGACATCGGCAACCAGGCGATTCATCAGATCGACGTGGCACGTTGGGGTCTGAATCGGACGGTGCCGAAAGGCGTCGTGTCCACCGGCGGCAAGTTTGTTTACGACGACGATCAGGAAACACCGAACACGCAAATCGCGACGTTCGATTACGGCGATGCCGAGCTGGTGGCTGAAGTGCGAGGGCTGCCCACGGGGTCCGAATCGGATGTTCGATTCGACGGAGGCAATGCGGTCGGCAACGTATTCTTCGGCGACAAGGGCTACCTGACGATCGACGATAAAGGCTTCCGCACATTCCTCGGACCTAAGCGGGAGCCTGGTCCAAGTGGCGAATCCGGGAAAGAAGGGACGGGTCCGCATATGCAGAACTTCATCGAAGCGGTAAAGGGCCGCCGCTACCAGGATCTGCACGGCGATGTGGCCGAGGGAGTCTCGTCGGTGTACCTGGTTCATATGGCGAATATCAGCTATCGCCTGGGCCGGAGGTTAATCGTGGATCCGGACCCGTTGACATTCAAAAACGATGCCGAAGCCAACGCCATGAAGACCCGGCCTGAGTACCGGAAACCCTACGTGGTGCCGAATCTGAGCGCTTAGCTCACCTGTCGAGCCAGGTTCACGCTGCTCGCAAATTGCGGGGGCCGCCGTACCTTGGTGGCCTGCTCGAAGCTGTACGCGAGTTTCAGCAATACGGGTTCGCTCCAAGCGGGTCCGAAGAATGAGATCCCGACGGGGAGTCCACGGACAAACCCCGCTGGTACGGTAATATGCGGATAGCCGGCCACGGCCGCGGGCGTTGTGCAAGAGGGCCAGTTTGCGTCACCCAACACGAAATCATTCAGGGGAGCCGGCACGCCGGTGGGCGCCACAATGGCATCCAGCTTGTATTTGGCGACTACCACGTCGATTCCCTCCGCGCGCGACAGTCTCAGGCATTTGGCGCGGGCATCCAGATAGGCCTGATCGGTGAGCGGTCCTTTCTTCTGCGCCTTTTCGAAGAGCTCCTGCTCGAAGAACGGCATTTCCCGATCGCGGTGCTCGCGATTGAAGGCGATCACATCGGCCAGCGAACGAACGCGCGTGTGGGGTCCCCGTGCAGCGAGGTAGGCATTGAGGTCCGCTTTGAATTCGTACAGCAAGACTTCCGATTCGTCGTCATCGTACTTGCCATGCGAGGGAAGATTGGCAGGATCCACCAGCACGGCCCCCTGTCGCTGCATTTCGGCCAGGCACTCTTCCATGACGCGATCCATCGCTGCGTTTCCACCGAAGAATTTGCGCTCAATTCCCAAGCGCGCGCCTTTCAGTCCGGCGGGATCGAGAAATTTCGTGTAGTCAGTTTGCGATCTGGCGGCGGAACTTCTGGTCGCGCTATCGCGGGGGTCCACGCCGGCCATGGCAGCCAGCAGAATCGTCGCGTCGCGGACCGTCCTGGCCATCGGACCGGCGGTGTCCTGGCTGTGGGCGATGGGAATAATGCCCGTGCGACTGACTAATCCGAGCGTCGGCTTGATCCCGACAATGCCGTTCGCGGAGGCCGGCGCGGTGACCGAACCGTGCGTTTCGGTGCCTACGGCAACAGCGCAGAAATTGGCCGCGACCGCTGCCCCGGAACCGGAGCTGGACCCCGAAGGATTGCGATCGAGAGCGTAGGGATTCCGAGTCTGACCGCCGCGGCCGCTCCATCCGCTGACCGAGTGAGTGGACCGGAAATTGGCCCATTCGCTGAGATTGGTTTTACCGAGGATCACCGCCCCGGCCGCGCGCAGACGCTCTGCGACAAACGCGTCCCGAGCCGCGCTGGAGCCCGCGAGTGCGAGCGATCCCGCGGTGGTGCTCATGCGGTCGGCTGTATCGATGTTGTCTTTGATCAGAAGCGGGACGCCGTGCAAAGGGCCGCGCGGTCCCTTAGCGCTCCGCTCACGATCGAGCGCATCGGCAATGGCCAAGGCATCCGGGTTGAGCTCGATCACCGAGTTTACGGAAGGGCCTTTCTTATCCAGCGACTCGATGCGAGCCAGATACCATTCCGTGACTGCGTGGGCGGTGAAGCGACCGGACCGGAAAGCCTGCTCCAGATCGCCAAGCGTGGCTTCTTCCAGGCTGATCGATTGCGCGGAGGCGGCGCTTGCGGCGGAGGCGGCGAGAAGTGTCCGATGTAGAAAGGTTCTACGGTTCATGCGGAAAAGCGCAACTGTGAAATGGGGCGGCTGGGCGCCCCACTCAAGTATGCAACTAAAACGTAAGCCGGAGACTCACCTGGGCGCGCCGGGCATTCGTTCCGTCTGGAAACGCTTGCGATGCGCTACCAGTTCCGTAGGTTGAGAGCCGGATCAAGTTGGTGCCGCTCAACTGATATTCCGCACTGCGCCGGTTGGTGTCGTAGGGCGTGTTGAAAACGTTGAACGCTTCAAATTGCATGTACACATTGACCCGATCCGAGATAGGAAGGCGTTTAGCAAGGCGGGAATCGACGCGATAGATACGGTCGATATCGAGATTACTTATTGGCTGGAAAGGAACACGATTCAATCCCCCCAGGCCGTTAAGGGAACCCGTGAATAGAGCTCCGGTGAAAGCGTTGCCCGAGATCGTAATGGTGGAATTCAACGGCGGTGAGGACTGCAAGGTTGTGATTTGGTTGAGTTCCCAATTGTTGACGAAGTACCGGGCCAAAAAGCTGTTGCTGTGGGTGAAAGTCGGGTTCCAGACTGAGCTGATCACCATGCGATGGCGAATATCGTTGGAAGACGATCCTTTATCGTTGGCGTAAGCGCCATTATCATAGCTGGTGGGACCGCTGCTGAAGAAGATATTGTTGTTGCCGCCACCTTGACTAAAATCAATCGCGTGCGACCAGGTGTAAGCGAGAGATGCCTGCAGGCCGTGAGACAGACGTTTGTTGACCTGTACGGCGAGCCCGTTGTAGTAACTTAGGCCGCCGTTTTCAACCTGGTCAATGCGGCGGTAGCGAGGATCCTGATGCGGTCCCCGGTAAGTCGCAGTGGTGTAAGTGCCCTCTGTCGCACGGCTTGCATTTTGAATGTTGTAGGTCACGTTGGCTCCCAGCGGGCCAGCGTTTAGATCGCGAATCGTGTACAGATTTACGCCGCGGCTCCAAAGATAGGAGACCGTCATAGTGATGCTGGAACTGAGTTGATGTTCAATTCCGAAGTTAGCCTGATGCGTATAAGGGTTCCGGAAATTCTTGTCGGCAAAGGTAATATCCGTGGTACCGGCGGGTGGATTCAAGTTGGTCGCCGGCAGGGCATTGGGAAACACCGGACCGGATGAAATGGTCGCGTTGCTATAGGTGATGGCTTTCTGATAAACGTTATTGTTCAAGAAGAAGCTGTTGATTAGACCGGTTTGAAAGCGCGCGAAAAAGATCCCGTACCCGGCTCGCAACACCGTCTTGCCACCAGGTAAGTTGTAGACCGCTCCCAGGCGAGGAGCAAAGTCTTTGCCAGGCGAGCGAATCACGCCGGTCTGAGGATAATCCGGATTCACGATCTTTGGTTGCGGGATTTGGGCATATTCGTAACGAACTCCGTAATTCAGTTGCAGCCGCGGCGTGATACGGAATTGGTCTTGGGCGTAGAATCCGTAGTCCCGTAAGACGGTATCCACGATCGGGTTCCCAAAACGTTGCGAGTACGTACTATAGTTCTTTGCCCGTGCAGTATTCCCTGTAAAATCCAGCGCGAAGTTAGTAAACGTGGCGTAGTTGTAACTTCCGAACTGATTGCTTAGCTGATTTTGATAATCTTCCGTGTTGTTAATATCTACACCGAACTTCGTAGTGTGGCGTCCGAACGTCCAGCTAAGGTTGTCGGCATACTGAAACCGATTTTCACTCGGATTCAGACGAGGATAGCTGGTGGCGTAGTTGAGGTTTGCGACCGAGGCCACCGTGAGTCCAGCCAGACCGGCCTGAGCTGTAATAAAGTCCGGGCTGGCACCGTCGAAAAGCCGGTCTTTAAACCAGCCAAAGCGAAGTTCATTCACTATGGTGGGCGCTACAATACTGGTCCAGTCCGCCCTGCCGTAGTAAGTGCGCACTGTAGAATCGGCGTTGTTGCCAATACCGTTTCCGTCCGTGAGCACGGCTTGGGTCTGAATTCCATGCGGGGATATCCAGCGCAAGGCATTCACACTGAAACTGAAACTGTTGCGATCGGACGGTCGCCAATCGATTTTTCCGAATCCGAGACGCGAGTCAACGGTCCGGGGCACCACTCCAAAATCGTGCGTGGAGACAAACTGTTTGGCGACCGCGCATTGTGCAGCGCTAGCGGGTGCACCGCAAGTAGGCTGGCCATTGGGCTGAACGTCCTGGAATATGCCAGCCGGGCTAAACAGGGGCGACAAAGTCACTGATGAAATCAGCGGAAAATTCCGGTAAGTATATTCGATGTTGGCAAAATAGAACAGCTTGTCTTTCTTGATCGCTCCCCCGATGCTGCCGCCAGACTGGTGCCGGTATTCCGGAGGGTTGAAGCTGGCATATCGGTCGCGCGCGTTCAGGGTCCTGTTACGGAAAAACCAATACGCTGTGCCGTGCACCTGGTTCTGTCCACTACGAGTGACTGTGTTGATTACTCCGCCCATGGCGTGCCCATACTCGGCGGCGAAGTTATCGGAGATCACTTGGAATTCTTGCACGGCGTCTTGCGAGATCTGGCTGGCAATGCGGGTACGTCCGGCGTTCTCGTTGTAAAACTGGTTGGTGGTATCGTTACCGTCGGTCAGGAAGCTGTTGTGGCCCGCCACTCCACGGAAGCTTACCAGTCCGAACGTACCATCGGGAACCACCGCGGGCGACAACAAGACAAACGAGTCCACACGTCTGCCGTTGATCGGAAGCTCCATAATTTGGCGGGTATTGATGACCTGCGATACGTCCGTCTTATTGTCCTCAACAGCGGCAGAGTTGGCCGAAACCTCGACAGTTGTGGTGGTCTGGCCGATGTTCAAAGTGACCGGGACATCCAGGTTCTGCCCGACCGCCAGGGCGATGTCTTTGTTCTCATACTTTCCGAAGCCAGCCTTCTCCACCGTTACGGCATAGCCGCTGGCCGGTACAAGTGCGGGAGCGGCGAAGATACCGCTGTTGTTGGTCTCAAGCGAACGCCGGACACCCTTCGATTCATTCGAGACGGTCACGGTCGCACCAGGCACCGCCGCGCCCGAAGCATCCCGAACGACACCGGAAATTCCGGCTAACCCCGCTGCCTGCGGAAATGCCAAACAGGGTAGAAACAAGAATACACTCAGGAATTCTGCAGTACTGGTCATTTCCTCACCGCCTTCTGAAGTGAACGATGCCGCTGCGCCGCGACTGTCCGTATTTATAGGTTTGCGATGAGGATCTCACACATGACAGCCATTGTCAATGCACTGCGAGCCGCGTGTAGTTTTCTACAATATCGACATGGTGTTCTTGGGAAAGACGGCGCTGGTCACCGGCGCGAGTAAAGGCGTGGGCAAGGGTGTCGCACTGGAACTGGCACGGCAAGGGTGCGATCTCGCGGTCAACTTCAATTCGGATAGTGCCGGAGCCCAGGCCACCTGCGACGAGGTGCACGCTCTGGGACGCCGCGCCGTTGCGATCCAGGCAGATGTCGGCAAGTCGGCGCAGGTGGATCGGATGTTCGTTGAAGTTTTGGCGGAATTTCCGCGGCTCGACATCTTGGTAAACAACGCCGGTGTGCAGACCTGGAGGCCGCTGCTCGAATTGCAGGAGGATGAATGGAACCGGGTCATCGAAACGAATCTGCGCGGCTGTTTTCTTTGCACGCAGGGGGCGGGGCGTTCGATGAAAGACTCAGGCGGCGGGCGGATCGTGAACATCGGATCGGGGTGCAACAAAATTGCGTTTCCAAACCTGGTTGACTATACGGCGAGCAAGGGCGGCATCGAGATGTTCACAAAGGTGGCCGCTGTGGAGTTGGGTCCGTATCAGATCACGGTTAACTGCGTAGCTCCTGGGGCGGTTGAGATCGAGCGTACCAAGCATGAAGCCGGAGACTACGCGGGCACCTGGGCCAAGCTGACGCCGCTGGGCCGCGTGGGTACGCCTGCCGATGTGGGTAAAGCCGTCGCGTTCTTTGCAAGCGAGGCTGCCGCCTTTATTACCGGACAAACCTTATGGGTGGACGGCGGCTTGTTCAGCAAGTCCGTTTGGCCCTACTGATAATAAGAAGACCATGGACCGAACGCTCGTCTCGGTATTCGCTTTCCTGGGGCTGGTGGCCTGCGTCTTTATCCTGGTGTTCACGGGATCGCTGTTCGCTAACGGACCCGTAACTATAGCGCTTCAAATCGCGGCCGCGCTTCTGATGGTGTGGGCGCGGCTCACATTCGGGATGCGAAGCTTTCATGCCGAGGCGAACCCAACGGCGGGCGGCTTGGTGACCAACGGTCCTTATCGCTACTTTCGCCATCCTATTTATGCCGCGATTCTATACTTTGTATGGGCCGGCATCGCTGCCCATTTCTCATTACGCAGCGCTCTGATTGGGCTGGTAGCGTCAACGATGTTGGGACTTCGGATTCGAAGCGAGGAGGTCTTACTGGAAGCGGCCTATCCGGAGTACGCCGCTTACTCCAGCCACACGGCGCGTCTGCTGCCGAAAATATTCTAAATCTCGGCCTGCTTCCAGAGCTGGTCCACCCGCGCCTTGGTTTCGCTGCTCATTTGGATGACGTCCGGCCAGGGGCGTACGAAGCCTTCTTCCTTCCATTTGCGAGTGGCATCCACTCCCATCTTTGAGCCGTAGTGGGGCAGCCGGCTGGCGTGATCCAAAGCATCAATGGGACCCATCACAAACTGGATGTCGCGCTCCGGATCGATGTTGTTAAGCGCTTTCCACGCCACTTCACTCACGTTTTGTACATCCACATCCTCGTCGACCACGACGATGCACTTGCTGAACATGGCCTGCCCCAGGCCCCAGATCGCGTGCATCACTTTGCGCGCATGCAGCGGGTACGACTTGCGGATCGAAACAAGAATCAGATTGTGAAAGATTCCTTCGGCAGGCATGCAGATGTCGCGCACCTCCGGCAACTGCAGCCGCATCAGTGGTAGAAAAATACGCTCGATGGCCTTGCCCATGTAGAAGTCTTCCATGGGCGGTGGACCCACAATGGTGGTGGCATAGATCGGGTCTTTACGGTGAGTGATGCAAGTAATGTGAAAGACCGGATAGTCGTCTTCGAGCGAGTAAAATCCGGTGTGGTCCCCAAATGGGCCTTCGCGCCGCAACTCCCCCAGCTCGACGTACCCTTCCAGCACGATTTCTGAATTGGCAGGCACCTCGATATCCGATGTTTCGCACTTCACCATCTCAACCGGCTTCCCTCGCAGGAATCCGGCAATCATCATTTCGTCCAGATCAGGCGGCAGGGGGAGAATGGCGGAATACATAGTGGCCGGGTCCGAACCAATCGCGACCGCGACATCCATTCGTTTCTGCTGACCCTCTTTCACCAGCCGTCGATAATGTTCTGCGCCTTGCTTGTGAGTCTGCCAGTGCATGCCGGTGGTGCGGCCGTCGTAGACTTGCATCCGGTACATCCCGCAGTTTCGCTTGCCGGTGTCCGGGTTCTTTGAAAACACCATCGGCAGTGTAATGAACCGGCCGCCATCCTGAGGCCAACAATGGAGGATGGGGAATTCATCGAGTGAGAAGTTGTCTCGACGGATCACATCTTTGCATGGGCCGCCGGACACAATACGAGGAAAAAAAGCACCTACTTCGGCGAGCTTGGGAAGCATCTTTAGTTTTCCAATCAAGCCTTGCGGTAGGCGCATTTCGAGGTATTCGGAAATGCGGCCCGCGATCTCATCGATGGAATCCACTCCAAGCGCTATCTGCATCTTGCGCGCGCTCGCGAAGCTATTGATCAGGACCGGCACCTTACTGCCTTTGGGCTTCTCGAATAACAGCGCCGGACCGCCACGCTTTACAGCTCGATCGGCAAACTCGGTGATCTCCAGGTACGGGTCCACTTCGAACGGAATGCGTTTCAGCTCTCCATTTTTTTCCAGTGCGCGTATAAACTCGCGCAGGTCGCTATAGGCCATAGGTGTTGTCGAGCACTGTCCTGATTTTAGCCTTCGCTATGATGAATGGCAGCCTTATGAAATTTCAGGATCGCGTGGCCCTGGTTACGGGCGGGGGGACGGGGATCGGGCGGTCCACCTGTGAGGCGTTCGCGCGCGCTGGTGCAAAGGTTGCGATTAACTACAGCCAGTCCCGGGATGCCGCCGAGGAAGTTGTCCGGTTGATTCGCGAAGAGGGCGGCACGGCCGTTGCTATTCAGGCCAATGTAGCCTCCGATGCCGACGTGCGGGCCATGCTGGACCGCGTGGGCCAGGAGTTCGGGCGGCTTGATATTTTGGTCAACAACGCTGGCTGGAGTACCCGCATTCCACATGATAAGTTTGATGAATTGACCGATGAGATCTGGGACCGTACGCTGAACACTAACCTGCGCGGCCTTTTCTACTGCGTGCGTGCCGCAACCCCGCTGCTTCGCAAGCAGGAGGGCTCGTCCATCGTCAATGTGGCATCCGTGGCCGGAATATTGGGCGTGGGCAGTTCGATGGTGTACGCGGCATCGAAAGCCGGCGTGCTCACGATGACGAAGTCACTGGCACGAGCCCTGGCTCCCGCCATCCGTGTGAATGCCGTTGCTCCCGGATTCGTCCGAACACGTTTTGCAAACTGGCCGGACTCCGCGTTTGATCAAGGCGAGGCGATCACACCGCTACAAAAACTAGCAACCACGGAGGATATCGCCGACGCGATCCTGTACTTAGCGGGCACGCAGGGCGTGACGGCGGAAACCATCGTGGTGGACGGCGGGATGACTCGGCTGGGTAGAAACGGCTGATCCAGCTCTCGCTGTATTACTACTTTTAACCGCAGAAGACTTAGAGCTTATACAGCATCAAATAAACCACCACGCCGGTCACGCTGACGTACAGCCAAATCGGGTACGTCCAGCGTGCGATCCGGCGGTGCAGAGCTACTTGGTTTTTCAGCCCCCGGCGTAGAGTGATTATCGCCAGAACCGGGACGGTGACCGCCAGGAGAGTGTGAGTGATCAGGATCGCAAAGTAGACGGCTCGCACCGGCCCGGTTTTTCGAAACGGCACCGATCCTACCTGGGCGTGATAGATCAGATAGCAGATCAAGAACACAACCGAGACTGCGAAGGCCGCTTGCATCACTCGTTTATGGGCAATGATCCGGCGTCTCTGCATCAGCTCGTGACCCCATACCAGCAGCACGGCGGCGCTGCCGTTCAAAGTTGCGTTCACGGCAGGCAAATCCCTGATCGTAATCAATCTTTCTCCCGTGCCAGAGCGTGTATATCGGCTACCAGTTTCTCGATACTGTCTGGTTCCGATGTGTCGTAGGATGCCCGAACCTGAGACTTGCGGTCCACCAGCACCAATCGCGTG
>JBBSHP010000013.1:0-19355 GCA_038232555.1 Bryobacterales bacterium | reverse complement strand
TACATCGATATGCCGCTGCAGCATGCCAGTGCACCTGTATTGAAACGGATGAAGCGGGGAGCCAGCGGCGATATCTTTCTCAAGTTGCTGGAGCGCATCCGGAACACCATACCCGGTGTCGCCGTCCGTACCAGCATGATCGTTGGTTTTCCTGGCGAAAAGGATGCCGATTTCGAGAACCTGTGCCAGTTTGTGCAAGCGGCGCAATTCGACCGGCTGGGAGTCTTCGCGTACTCGGACGAGGACACCAGCGCGAGTTATGCGCTCGATGGCAAAGTGGATGCGCGGACCATCTACAACCGCAAGCGCAAATTGATGTCGATTCAGCGCCGTATTTCGCGTGCTCGGAATCAAAAGCTGATTGGCCGCGAGTTCGACGTCCTGGTAGAAGGGCCCTCGCGGGAGACGGATCTCTTGTGGGAAGCGCGCATGGCCACCCAGGCCCACGACATCGATGGTGTCTGTTACATCAACGACTCGGGTGATGTTGCCCCTATTGCTGGCCAGTTCCGTCGCATGCGCGTGACCGAAGCGCACGATTATGATCTCGTGGGCGGCTTAGTCGATGCTGCCCCGTTTGCGAGCGCCACGTCTCATGTCAGCCCGTTTCACGTGTTTCAATGAAGTGCCCCATCTGCAAAAAGGAGGTTTCCTTGGACGCGGAAAACTTGCCGTTCTGTAGCGAGCGTTGCAAGCTGATCGATCTGGGTAACTGGGCTTCTGAAAAATACGTGATCTCGACCCCGGTAAACCCGTTCGGCATTGAAGAGGAACAGGAAGGGTGACATCTTTGTGGGGCAGGCATTCTTGCCTGCCTGGCCGATGACAGGAAAGAATGCCTGCCCAAATGGAATTAACAACCCGGCCATGAGCTCCTGGAGAGCAGGTCCACAAGAAGACGCCGTACACGCATGAAGAGCCTTGCCATAGCCCTGGGAACCTGGTTCGGATGTGGTTACGTCCCGATCGCGCCTGGAACCGCCGGGTCGATTGCCGCGGTCGCAATTGCAATTGCGATTGATCATCAGTGGCACTTCCCTCCATTCTGGTTCCTGCTCACTGCCCTGCTTCTGACCTGGCCGGGCATTTGGGCCGCGGGAGTGGTGGAGAAGCATCTGAACAAGGAAGATCCTCGCCAGGTGGTAGTGGATGAAGTCATCGGGCAATGGGTCACGATCTCCGGCGCCACGGTTCTAAACTGGAAAAGCTGGCTGGGCGCCTTGTTGCTGTTCCGGGTTTTGGATGTATGGAAACCGTTCCCGATCCGTCGCCTGGAAGCGCTTCCCGGGGGCGCGGGCATTGTAGCTGACGACATTATGGCCGGCATTTACGGCGCGATTGTTTTATTCTTAGCGGGGTGTTTCAATCTGTATTGATTGGTCTCAAAAAACATGGCTCTAATTAAGGACTCTAATGGACGGCCCCAGATCTCGAATGTCACGCCCGTCGCGGCCATTCCAGGCGGCGAGTTTCAAATTCGTGGCAAGGGGCTAACTAAATCGCAGCCAGCCCACGTAACTATTGGGGATGCCGAGGCTCAAATCGTGATCGGGTCGGATTCCTATGTCGTGGTGCGCGTGCCCGACGGTGCCTCCGCGGGCGAATTGGTAGTGGAGACCGGTGGCAAGGCCAGCCCCGCCTGGACCTGCGATGTCGGCATTCAGATCGCCGATAACCTGTATCCGGTGGATAACCCCGCAGTCGATTCCTTCGGCAACGTGTATGTCACGTTTAGCGGCTCACGAGGCCAGAAGACTCCGGTTTCGGTTTACAAGATCGACCTCAACTACACCGTCAAGCCCTTTGTTACCGACTTGATGAACGCCACCGGACTTGCTTTCGATCATGAAGGCACGCTTTATGTTTCCAGCCGTCACGATGGCGTGGTTTACCAGGTTTCACCGAGCGGTAATCAATCGGTGTACGTGGAAGGCATGGGTGTGGCTACCGGCCTTGCATTCGATTCTGATGGCAACCTGTATGTTGGCGATCGTAGCGGCACGATTTTCAAGATCAGCCCCGAACGGCAGATCTATGTGTTCGCAACTCTGGAGCCCTCCATTGCCGCCTATCATTTGGCGACCGGCAAGAATAACGATCTGTATGTGACGGGTCCCACTACCTCCAGCTTCGATTCGATTTATCGGATTGCTCCGACCGGCGAAGTGGAAGTCTATTACCGCGGCTTGGGCCGGCCCCAAGGGATTGCGGTGGATGCGGAAGACCGGGTTTACGTGTGCGGCTCGGTCGCGGGACGCCGCGGAGTGGTCCGCTTCGACAAGAAGGCCAAGCCGGAGCTCTTTCTTTCCGGTCAGGGCATCGTAGGTTTGGCATTCACTCCGTCGCGGGCCCTGATGGTATGTACCAACAACGCGCTCTATCGCGTTGATGTTGGCATTCAGGGTAGGCCTCTTCCTTAAATGCCGCAGGAGCAAGCGGACGCCGAAATAATCGCGGTTGGCTCTGAGCTGCTGACCCCGCAAAAGGTCGATACCAACTCGCTCTATTTGACGGATCAGCTCAACGCGCTGGGCGTCGAAGTGGTTCGAAAGACGGTTGTCGGTGACGAACGCGCGCGGCTTACCGACTCGATCCGGGGCGCTATCGGGCGCTCACAAGTCGTGATTGTCACGGGAGGATTGGGTCCCACTGAAGACGACGTCACTCGCGATGCGGTAGCTTCCGCGCTCGGACGGGAGCTGATCTTCAGCCAGGAGATCTGCACTTGGTTGGAAGAACGCTTCCGCAGCTTCGGTCGCAGAATGGCCGATAACAACAAGCGCCAGGCCTATCTGGTCCAGGACGCGGAGATGCTGCCGAACCCCCGGGGTTCAGCGCCGGGACAGTGGATTACTCAGGGAGGTGCCACGGTAATTCTGTTGCCCGGTCCTCCCCATGAGTTGAAAGGGATGTTTGCGGAAGAATGCCTTCCGCGTCTCCGGAAGTTACTTCCCGCCCAGGTCATTCGCACCCGCTTTTATCGCGTGGCCGGGATGGGCGAGTCCGATCTCGACAGCTTAATTGCGCCGGTTTATACCAGGTATCAAAATCCGGTCACCACCATCCTGGCATCGGTGGGCGATATTCAGATCCATCTGCGCGCCCGCTGTGCCAGCGAAGCGGAAGCCGACGCCCTGCTCGCTGAAGTTGCCGGTCAACTGGAACCGCTGATTGGCGATCGGCTCTACTCTCGCGACGGCTCCACTCTGGAACATGTAGTAGGAAATCTGCTGCTCGGCAAAAGCGCTTCTTTGAGCGTCGCCGAAAGCGCTACCGGCGGGATGCTGGGCGAGCGCATCACCGGCGTCCCGGGCTGCGCAGAATATTTCAAGGGCGGTTTTCTCACGTACAACAACGCCATGAAGATCAAGCTGCTCGGTGTTCCCGCGGAAATGATCGCGGAGCATACGGCCGTCAGCGAACCTGTCGTCAAAGCCATGGCCGAAGGCGCGCGCCGCAATACTGGCTCGGATTACGCGCTCGCGATCAGCGGCTACGCCGGGCCCGAGGGTGACCAGGTGGGGTTGGTGTTCATCGGCCTGGCCGGAAACAACGGCTCGGAAGCGCGCCGTTTCCAATTCGCGGGAGATCGAAACCGCGTGCGCTTGCTTGCGTCCAATTACGCATTGGACTTGCTTCGCCGAAGACTCACGGCTGTCGATGCCTCGCCCCCTTAGAAGTTTACTGATCTTCGCGGCGCTCCCGCTGTTTGCGAGGGCGTTGCCGGCTGCGGATCTGTTGATCCGCAACGTGACTGTGATCGATGTGACCACCGGCGCTGAGTTGCTCAGGCGGTCAATTTTGATTCATGACGACAAGATCGCCGCGGTAGGGCTTACGGTTCCTGCTCCCAATGGGGCAGCCATTGTGGATGGGACCGGACGCTTCGCCATCCCCGGATTGTGGGACATGCATGTGCACCTGTGGCACAGCGAGCATCTGTTCCCCATGTACCTGGCGTATGGGGTCACTGGCTTGCGGGACATGGGCAGCGATCTGGCTCGCGTCAACCAGTGGCGGCGCGAGATCGCCGCCGGCCGGCTGCTGGGCCCGCGCATCGAGACTTGCGGCTCGGCCGTGGATGGATTCCCCTCTACCGATCCCAAGCTGCCAGTGGTGGTGGTGCGGACAGCGGCGGAGGCGCGCCAGACTTACGATCGCCTGGACAGCTTGAACGTCGATTTCATCGAAGTCCTGGCCACCCTGCCGCGCGAAGCGTACTTCGCTTTGGTGGAACGGGCCCGCAAATATTATTCGCCGGTAGCGGGTTACATTCCCGGCTCCGTCAGCGTGCTCGAAGCGATCGATGCGCGGCAGAAAAGTATCGAGCACATGTCCGGCACTCTGATGGCATGTTCCAGCGATGAGGCCAAGCTGAGCAAAGAGCACGCCCTTGCGATCGAGCGCAAGGATTGGGCCGCAGCTGCTGAACTGGAATCGCGAGCCATGGCCAGTTACAGCGCCCGCAAAGCCGAAGAGTTGTTCGAGCGCATGGCCCGCTTTGAGACCCGCCAGGTCCCCACTCTCGTGATGCTCCGGCGCGGCGCTTATCTGGACGTGGACAAGCTCGCGGCAGATACTCACTTGAGTTATATTCCTCCCAGCATCCGGAAATCCTGGGGGGATCTGCGCGAACAAAAAAGCCAGCTACCGCCAGATTCGCTGGATTTCATGAGAGTCGAATACGAGAAGCTGGTCGGCACTTTACACACCATGCGGCGCGCCGGTGTGCAAGTGCTGGCCGGCACCGATACCGGGAACGCTTTCACTTTTCCAGGAATCGATCTGCATCGCGAATTGGAGTTGCTGGTGCAAACTGGTTTTACGCCGTTGGAGGCTTTGCGCAGCGCGACCTCCGAACCTGCCAAGTTTCTGGATACCAAAGATCTAGGCACGATCGCTGCCGGCAAATTAGCGGATCTGGTGTTGCTGGATGCCGACCCGCTAAAAGATATACGCAACACTCAAAGAATAGCGGCCGTCTTCGTGGGAGGCCAGTATTTGTCGCGCGTCAAGCTGAATGCGATGCTAGCCGCGTTGAAGGTGCATAAATGAGCTTTGGGATCCTGGAAAATCAGGTTCGCAGCATCTTGAGCCCGACGGGCGGATTCATCGCAGAGGCGGGTTTCACCCACTCGCTGACCCCGGCGCGAAATTGCACGTTCGGCTGTACCTACTGCTACGTTCCCACCATGGGGATCTATGGTGGGCTGAAGCCGGACGACTGGACGCATTGGGGCCAGTTCACGACCTTCAAATCGAACGCCGCTGCGCTATTGCGGAAGTCCTTGCGCGCCAATCAAACCATCTACTGTTCACCGCTGGTCGATCCCTACCAACCGGCTGAAGCAACTCGGCGGCTGATGCCGGATATTCTCGATGCGGTCATCGAGCGGCCGCCGCTGGTTTTCACTATCCAAACTCGCGGTCCCCTGATCGTGCGGGACCTGGACCGCTTGATCGCCCTTTCGCACCGGACCCGCTTGCGCGTCAGCTTTTCATTGACCACCAATCGCGAACAGGTCCGGAAAATATTCGAGCCACATTGCGCCACACTCCGTGAGCGGCTGGATACTATCCGGCAGCTACGTGCCGCCGGAATTACCACCTTCGCGACGCTGGCTCCTTTGCTGCCGTGCGATCCCGAAGAGTTTGCCGCGATCGCGTTGTCGGCCACCGCCGAAGATATCATCGCCGACCCGCTGCATGTTCGGGCCGTAAAGAAGCATGGCGCAACTACCCGGCCGGCTGCGATTGCGATCAGCGCGAGGCGCGAGTTCTCTGAGTGGCTGGAACCCGGGTTCCAGGCCGAAGTGCTGGCCCGAATTCAGGCCGTCGTGACCAAAGCCGGACGGCGTTGCGCCGCTGGTACGGAGGGATTCTCTTGGCTGTCGACATAACCGCCGCCGCTGTTCTCGACCGGCTCGGCATTCGCTCCACTGCCGGGGAACTCGCCTGCATCAACCCGTCTGACGGCCGTGAGCTGGCGCGTATTCCGCTTGCTTCCGTCGACGATTATGAGCGCGTGGTGTCGAACGCCGCCGAAGTGTTCCAGAAGTGGCGAATGGTTCCTGCGCCGCAGCGCGGCCAGATAGTGCGGGAAATTGGTGAGGAGTTAAGGCTTCATAAAGACGATCTGGGCGCGCTCGTGACGCTCGAGATGGGCAAGATCCTGGCGGAAGGGAGAGGCGAAGTTCAGGAGATGATCGACGTCGCGGATTTCGCGGTCGGTCTCTCGCGCCAACTCTACGGGTTGACTATGCCCAGCGAGCGGCCCGGCCATCGCATGCTGGAGCAATGGCATCCGTTAGGCGTTGTTGGCGTGATTTCAGCCTTCAATTTTCCTGTGGCGGTCTGGTCGTGGAATGCGCTCTTGGCCGCAGTGTGCGGCGATTGTGTCATTTGGAAACCGTCGCTCAAGACTCCGCTGACCGCGATTGCGGTTCAGAACATCTGCGATCGGGTGCTCCAGAGACATGCCTGGCTGGGTGTCTTCAGCCTCGTCATAGGAGCAGACTCGATCGTCGGCGAACGCATGTTGAACGATCGCCGGATCCCTCTGATCAGTGCCACCGGATCCACCCGGATGGGCCGCACCGTCGCCCAAACAGTGGGGCCGCGACTCGGGCGAACGCTACTGGAATTGGGCGGCAACAACGGCGTTATCGTCATGGACGATGCCAACCTCGAGATGGCCTTGCGAGCTGTTTTATTCGGGGCCGTAGGAACTGCCGGACAACGCTGCACCAGCATCCGCCGCTTGTTCCTGCAACGTGGCATCGCGGCACGGCTGACCGCGATGCTGAAAGCGGCTTACGCCCAGATCCGGATTGGAGATCCCTTGCAGCCCGACACTTTAATGGGTCCGCTGATTGACCGGGCTGCAGTGGAAACGATGACCCGGGCCCTCGCTAAGATCCGCGAGCAGGGCGGAGAAGTAATCTTCGGCGGTGTCGAACTAGGCGGCTGCTTCGTCCAGCCCGCTCTGGTGAAAGCGCATCCTCACATGCCGATACTGCAAGAGGAAGTCTTTGCCCCGATTTTGTACCTGATCGAGTTCGAGACCTTGGACCAGGCCATCGAATTCCATAACAACGTTCCGCAAGGGCTGTCCTCGGCCATGTTTACGACCAGTTTGATTTCGGCCGAAATTTTTCTGAGCGCGCGCGGCAGCGATTGTGGCATAGCGAATATCAATATTGGAACCAGCGGCGCTGAGATTGGTGGAGCGTTTGGCGGTGAGAAGGACACCGGCGGAGGACGGGAGTCCGGTAGTGATTCCTGGAAGGCTTACATGCGGCGCCAGACGGTGACGGTGAATGGCTCAAATGAGCTGCCGCTAGCGCAAGGGATCCGATTCACATGAGGCGGACCGCTTGACCTCCTCGATTCGGCTCCGGCCCTATGTCCGCCTGATCCCAGTTCTGGGTTCGATCGCACTCTCAATGCTAGTCTGTGCCTGGTTCCTCACTTATGGTAAATGGCATCTCTTCGAAGTGGAACGGTTCGGAATTTTTTACGACGATCAAGCCAGAAGCCTCTTACAGGGGCGTTGGGACGTCACAGCCGATTCCATCAGTGGCGAAGCTTTTCTGATCAAAGGGAAAAGCTACGGGTATTTCGGGTTTTTTCCAGCCCTGCCCCGTATGCTGCTGAACTCGGCGATGCCGTTCATGTATGACAGGTGGAGCCGGGTTAGCATGCTCTGCGCGGTGATGTTGATCGCCATCGGCGCAGTGGTTTGTTTGCAGACGGTTTCCGTAGTCCGCCCAGGACCGTTTGCTGCTGCGCTGTTCAGCATCGTCGCGACACTTGGATCGTCTGTCGTGTTCCTGTGCTCAAGAGCTTTCATTTATCATGAGGCGACGCTCTGGTCGAGCGTCCTTGCGCTCTATTCTTATCTGTGCTTCGCCTCGTATTTGCGCAGGCCATCGGCGCCCTGGTTGGGGTGGGGCTGTCTGCTTGGCGCCAGTAGCTTCTTTACGCGAGCGACCATTGGGACCGGAACGCTGGCTTGTGCGATACTGCTCGCAGCGGGGCTGGCTCTCAGATCTGTGAGCAACATGAGCACGCGATTGGACCGCCGCGTGGGTCCGTTGTTGCAGTTTTTTGATTTTCCCCGAACATCGGCGCCGGCCCGTCATTGCCTTGTTCTGACCGCGGCGCTCGCGATCATCTTTCTATCGCATATTTATGTAAATCATGCTAAGTTCGGGACCCTACTGGATGGCGCCCCGCTCCAGTACAACGTTCAATACACTCCTGAAAGATTGGCGAAATTTGGAGGCAAGCGCCTCACTTTGAACAACCTTCCTTTTGGATTTTATACTTACCTGATTGGCGACAGAGCACCGTTTCGAGACAGCTTTCCGTGGCTGACCCTAGTAACGCCATTGGAACCGGAAGCTAAGAATGTGAAACTGGATAACGCCGAGCCCTCCGCCCCTCTACCGTGGGCCATTCCAGCTTTGTTCGGTCTCTCGATTATGGGCGTTATCGATCTGCTACGCGATCCCGGCGGGCGCCGCGGGCTCTTACTGATCCTAATGGGAGGTCTCGTGGGTGGCTTTACGGTGTTTGCGTTTACGAGTTTTTCCTACCGCTATGAACATGATCTTTATCCGTTTTTCGTTTTTGCTGGAGCGGCCGGCTTGAGCGCGATTTCCCGCCTGCCGAACATCGGGCTTCATCGGCTCGCTTATCGCGCCCTGGCTTTGGCGACGCTATGGTCCATTTCTGCCAATTGCGCATTTGCAATTGAGTTTCAACGTGAGTTGTGCTGGGGAGTGGATGACAAAACCAGAGCAAGCTTTGCAGAATTTCGCGAACAGATTGATGCTCGGGTACGGCATGTAAAGCTCGCGATCCTGCCCGGTTCGTTCTAGTGCGGCCCATTTTCCCCGATCTTGCAAGATATCGTACGGAGCGTATAGCTCTATGGAATGATTACACTCGCAAGCCGCTTTTGCATTACTATCACGCCGGCGTTCGGCGATTGTATCGGTTAGTAGTCCCCCCCGGTGCTCGGGTGCTCGAAATCGGATGCTCCGGTGCCGACCTGCTGGCAAGCCTAAAACCTGCTTTTGGCGTCGGGCTAGATTTTTCCCCGGTGGCCATTGCCGTAGCGAAGAGGAACTATCCTGAACTGCATGTCGCCATGGCCGACGCCCACAATCTGTGCTTGACGGCGAAGTTCGATTACATCACAGACCGTATTTTCGCAACTGGGGGAACTCGCTGGACCGGGCACTCGCGTCATTATTAATTTCTATAGCCACCTATGGAGCGGGCCGCTTCACCTACTTCATGCATTAGGGCTCGCCAACCCCGTTTTGAACGAGAACTGGCTAACCTCGGAAGACCTGACGACCATGTTCTACCTTGCGGGCTTTGAAGTTATCCGGCACACCAAAGAAATGCTGTACCAGCGAGGGTCCCGCTGATCGCTGCTCTTTTTAATCGCTATCTGGTGCGCCTTTGGCCTTTCGAACATCTAGCGTTGATGCACCTTCTGATCTCCCGGCCTTTCCCGAACAGTCATCAAAGAAAGGAGAAGAGCGTCAGTGTCGTCATCCCTGCCCGGAATGAAGCGGGCAATATCGACGATATTCTTGCGCGAGTGCCGAACATGGGGCTACGAACGGAGTTGATCTTTGTCGAAGGAAATTCGACCGATGACACCTATGCTGCCATAGAGCGACGGCTCAAAGAATTCCCGGACCGCCCCTGGTCTCTTTACCGGCAAACCGGCCGTGGTAAGGGCGACGCCGTACGACTGGGTTTCCGGCAAGCTACCGGCGATGTCTTGATGATTTTGGATGCCGACCTGACGGTGCCCCCCGAGGATCTGCCGCGGTTCTATGAAGCCATCGTAGAAGGCAAGGGCGATTTCATCAACGGAGTGCGTCTAGTGTACCCGATGGAGGATCAGGCAATGCGCCTCTTGAATCTGGTCGGGAACAAGTTTTTCAGCTTGACATTCTCATGGCTGCTGGGTCAACCCATTAGGGATACGTTGTGCGGTACCAAAGTTCTGTCGCGTAAGGATTATCAAAGAATCGCCGCCAATCAATCGTATTTCGGGGATTTTGATCCTTTTGGCGATTTCGATCTGTTGTTCGGTGCGGCAAAGCTGAACCTGCGTATCGTTGACGTGGCCATTCGTTACCGCGAACGAAAGTACGGCGCTACCAACATCCAGCGTTGGCGGCATGGCATCGCCTTGTTAAGAATGGCGCTGTTTGCTAGTCGAAAGATCAAGTTCATCTAGGCGGGATCAACTCCTTTCGATCACGACCTGTGCGAACATTGCCCAAGTCCCCATCACTGGAGAGAGCGCCCGCTCCAGGCTTCGCCATAGTCCGAATGTAGCGGCGGGCACGAGCGAGCGCATTGATACGCCGCCAGCCACGATATAGCGGAAGGGCATGAAGGGGCGTACGCTCAGTATCTTCAGGCTCGGGAAGTCGCCCTCAAATCGGCGGCGATCTCGCTCAAAAATAATCCAGGGCAAGGCCCCGTTTGCTCCGGACAACGGCCCACTGGGAGGAAAAGTCCAATCCGGGGCCCCTGGGTCGAACGGCTCATGGTGCAGATGAGCGTAAATCAACTTAGACCAGGGTGTCACCCAAGGTTCGATTATGGATATTCTGCCGCCGCTTTGCAGGCAGCGGGTTGCCTCGGAGAAGAACTGTCGCGGTTCGGGGATATGATGTAAAACATCCACCATCACGATTCCGCGCAGGCAAGCCTCACGGAACGGCAGCGCTCGAGCGTCCAACACGGCATCCATGCCGCTCAGGAAAGATACTTCGCTCGTAATTGCTTCAGGAACATACTGTCGAAAATCCCCAGCGCCGGAACCCAGTTCCACTATCTTGCCCGCTCCTTTGGGCAGCGTAGACGCGATAGCCGTGAACCATTCCTGATAGATTCCACATAGAAACGGCTTTTCTTGGATAATAGCCCGGCGCAGTTCGGTCGTGATCGGATCGTCTAAATCCATATCACGTGTCTTAGGATGCGCGAGCAACCGCCTTAACCGCTGAGTTTCAATGTGCAAGGGATTATGTAGGATTTCCGAAAGATCCAGATTGGCTAGCCGCTAAGACGATTGTACGGCGGCCGCCCGCACCTCAGGCTGTTCAATTAGCCACGACGACCACTGAATTTGATGTTTAGGCCACGTAAAGTCCTGGTGAAATCCGCTAAAATGGTATCCGGCGACGAGCTTCGGCTAACACTAGTCCTTGACTTTGCTTGCATGAGTATTCTACTGTAATCATTCAACTTGGCCACGCTCCGGCCTGCAAACGAACATATGGCCGACAACCAAAGCGGCGAGATTCAGAGTGTTGCAACGATGCTCGATTCCACACTGGACAGCGTCGATACGGCGGAAACCGCGGTACTCAACGTTGCCAAAGAGATCGGTTTTGACGAAGATGAGATGCATGCCCTGGGCATGGCTGTGCGGGAATCCATGGTCAATGCCGTGGCACACGGAAATCGGTACAGTGCTCGAAAAAAGGTTCATCTTACCGTTTCAAAAGCTATCGACCACCTCACGATAGTGATTGAAGATGAAGGCGAGGGCTTCGAAATGAGCGAACTGCCGGACCCCTTAGCGGAGGAGAACCTGCTCCGCCAGTCCGGGCGTGGATTGCTGTTGATTCAGGCCTTTGTGGATGAGTTCCAGGTGCGGCGGAGAGAACCGGCCGGTACTGAAGTCAGAATGGTGAAATACCTGGCGAAAGCCAGTTAGCAGTGAGTCGTTATTCTTAGGAGGAATATTTGTGAGCGTAAAGATGACCACCCGGCAAGTCGGGGATGTAACCGTAATTGACGCAGCAGGCCGAATTACCCTTGGCGAGGGTGCCAGCAGTTTCCGCGACACCGTCCGCGAACTGTCCTCCAAGGGCGACAAGAAAATTCTGTTGAACCTGAGTGACGTGTCTTACATCGATAGCTCGGGAATCGGCGAAATGGTTTCAGGTTTCACCACCGTGACCAACCATGGCGGTCAGCTAAAACTGCTCGGCCTTAGCAAGCGTGTCAAGGACTTGTTGCAGATCACCAAGCTCTACACCGTCTTTGAAGTGTTTGACGACGAAGCCGCCGCCGTTCGTAGCTTCACTTAGCGATTCACCGTAGCGGCCCTCTCATCCGGCTTATTCTATTCGGGTTAGGACCACCCGATACTTGCTGGAATATTCCCATGAGACGAACTGGTCTCCAAGTCCACTAATCGGTAGATAGGATTTGGAGTCGGTCGTTTTTTGGAGGAATTGTGGCAGCAGCACCGGGCCTGTTACGCCCCGGTTTCGCGGGCACGAAGTTGGTGGTAGCGGATCCGTTGACTCTCATGAGGGAGGGTCTCGCGGCAATCTGCCTTTCGGCACCGCGGTTATATCAGGTGGTGGGACAATGCGGGGACGGAGAGGCTGCGTTGAATCTCATCCGGGACCTCCAGCCCCACATAGCCGTGCTGGATATCCAGTTGCCTTTGCTCGACAGCATCGAGGTGATCCGGCAGATTAAGGCTGACGGATTGGTCACCAAGACCGTTCTGCTGTCCAACCGCGGCGATCGGAAAACGGTTCTGGAGGCGCTCCGAGGAGGGGCCAGCGCCTTTTTGATGAAGTCGAGTCCGTCCAAGTATCTCCTGGATAGTTTTGAGCACATCCTGAATGGAGGAATTTATCTCTCTCCAGAATTGAATATGGATGAGCTCTTTCTCGCGCAGGCCAAGACCTATCCGCAGGATCCTATGGATGGTCTCAGTCCGCGCGAGTTCCAGGTTTTCACTTTGCTGGTGGAAGGTCTTCGGCCCAAGGAGATCGGTGACCGCCTTCGGCTAAGCCCGAAGACCATAGACACCTATCGCGCCAGCATGATGAACAAGTTGGATATTCACGCCGTGGCGGGCTTGGTCAAGTACGCGTTACGCAGGGATCGGACGGTCTAAAGCGCCGGACGGGGGCGTACCCCGCTGCCGTTCGCGACGTGCGCCATCGGTGAAAAACCGAACCGCTGCAGACGGTGTCTTGAAGTCTGAGCCGCCAGCTTGGATCCTGAACGCAGGAAGCATGCCCGGCAGCTCCGGCAACGATAAGGGACCAAGGCCATCTTTTTCAATACACCCCAAAGAAGGCCCGTGTTTCTCGAACAACGAACATCTTTTGACCCGCATGCCCGGCAGCTAATCATTGTTAAATCTCCTATTGCTTAGGTGGAGGCCAGGCGCCATTATCTCTCGCACCGCTGACAATACGGTGACCGAAATGCACTTACTCCAGGCCTAAATGGTATCCTGCAACAAAGGGGACTATATGCATCGCTCCGTTCGCGATCTGTTCATTGTTTCACTGCTGTTCGCGCTTTCCGCCTTCGCTCAGTTCGATTCCGGCGCTGTTTTAGGAACCGTCCGTGATGCAAATGGGGGAGTGATCACCGGCGCCAAGATCACGTTGAGCAATGTCGCGACAGGGATAAGCGCCAATACCACCACGGACGCGAACGGCAATTACGAATTCCCGGCCGTCAGCGTCGGGATTTACAGAATAACCGCCGAGCAGCCGGGTTTTTCAAAGTCGGTCGTCAACGAAGTCAACGTCAACGTCGGCTCGCGCCAACGAGCGGATGTTCAAATGACCGTGGGACAGGTTGTTGACACCATCGAGGTGGTCTCCGCGACGCCTCTGGTGGAAACGGACAGCAGCCAGCGGGGTCAAATGATCTCGCACGCCTCGGCAGTAGAGCTGCCGCTCAATGGCCGGGACTATTCTTCGCTGGTGTTGCTCACCTCCGGCGTGCGTGCGTCCGCCATTGGCACCGGCAGTTCGGTGGCTGTACTTAATCGGGAAGGGTCATTCAATGTGAATGGCCTGCGTAGCACTTTCAACAATTACATGCTGGATGGCATCGACAACAACGCGTACGGCACCAGTAATCAGGGATTCTCGAATCAGGTTATCCAGCCTCCGCCGGACTCCATCGCTGAGTTCCAGGTGGTGACTAACAACGAAAGCGCCGAGTACGGTCGCAGCGCGGGGGCCACTATCAACGTGGCGTACGCAACCGGAACCAATGCGTTTCACTTGAATCTGTGGGAATTTCTGCGCAACACGAATCTGAATGCGGTGGGGTTCTTTCGCCCCCGCGTGGGGAATGTTTTCCCTTTTCATCGCAACCAGTTTGGCGGCACGGTCGCTGGTCCGATCGTAAAGAACAGGGCATTCTTCCTGCTCGATTATGAAGGATTCCGGCAGATCCGGAATATTCCAGCGTTTCTTACGATAGCGTCTCTTTCACAGCGTCAGGGCATTTTGCCGGTGTCCGTCACAAATCCGCTTACCGGCAAGACATACCCGGCGGGCAGTCAGATTCCGGCGGCCGACATCCAGCCCTTTGCACGCCAGGTGCTGGCCGGATTGCCCGCACCAACCAGTCCCACCGCTGCCACTGCAACGCCAAGCAACAACTACCAGATTTCGCAACCATTCCGGAACTTCAATGACAAGTACAATGCGCGTTTCGACTATCAACTCACGCAGAAGCTCAACGGGTTTGCACGGCTTGGTCAACGCAAAGCCAATATTTTCGATACGCCGCCCATCCCCTTGCCATCGGGCGGAAGCGGTAACAGCGCCACTCGTGTATTGAATCAGCAACTCGCCACGGGAATGAACTGGATCCCTTCGTCAGCCCAGGTTTTCGAATTCCGGTTCGCGGTATCCCGCACGCGCGCGGGCAAGAACCCGGTCGCTCTCGGGTTGCCGAATGCGTCTACTCTGTACGGGATCCCCGGACTGCCTGACGATCCTCGCATCTCCGGCGGACTTCCCACGCAAATTATCAGCGGCTATACCGACTTGGGGCGACAGGCCACCAATCCCCAGTGGCAGTATCCCACCGTGTTCGATCCCAAGGTCAACTACTCGCGGATCCTCGGCCGGCATTCGCTGAAGATGGGTTACGAATACCAGCGCGTCAATACCGAAGTGCAGGATGTAAACCCGCTGTACGGACGCGACAGCTACACCAGCAACTTCAGCGGCAACAACTTCGCCGACTTCTTGTTCGGGTTGCGAAGTCAATATGCGATCAGTACTTTCTTCATCGCTTATCTGCAACAGAACATGCACTTCTTGTATCTGCAGGATGATTTCAAGGTGAATAGCAAGCTCACATTGAACCTCGGCGCTCGCTACGAGTATGCATCCCCGCAGTTCGAACGCGACAACCACCTCACTAACTTCGACCCGGCCACCAAGACACTGCTGCAAGCCAAGGATGGCGATGCGTACAGCCGTTCGTTGATGCATCCCGATCGTGGAGACTGGGCGCCCCGTGTTGGCTTTGCGTATTCACTCACGCCCCGAACCGTGGTTCGCAGCGGTTTTGGTATCAGCTACGTGCACTTCAATCGCAGCGGCGGCGCCAACCTGCTACCGATCAACGGACCGCAGGTTGTAAACGCCGTGATCAACCAGAGCCCGAACCAACCTGGCTTCCTGACCACTCAGCAAGGTTATCCGGCCGGTCTCGCTGCCCCTGCCAACTTTAATCCCCTCACGGCCAATATCACTTACATGCCGAGTAACACCAAACATACTTACGTGATGAGCTGGTTCTTCTCAGTGCAACATCAACTTGCTAAGAACACGCTGATCGACTTGGCATACGTTGCTAACCGGGCTAACCGGCTCCTACTGTTCGCCAATTACAATCAGGCGCAACCGAATCAGCCCGGCCGAACCCTGACACTGGCGCAGCGTCAGAACACGCGGCCCTTTCCCGGTTTCGGCGATATTACTTTTGCGGTCAACGGAGGCTTCTCCGACTATCACAGCTTCCAGGCGCGCTTGGAACACCGTTTCAGCGCCGGATTGTTCTTTTTGAACTCGTTTACCTGGTCGAAGGCCATCGACAATGCCGCAGGCTCTTTGGAAAATCCAAATGGGAACCTGAACGGACCTCAAAATTTTAACAACCTGGGGGCTGAAAAATCGCTGTCGGCTTACGATCAACCGTTTACGAATACCACCAGCCTGGTCTATCAACTTCCGTTCGGTAAGGGGCGCCGCTTCGGTTCCTCCATGCCGGCTATTTTCAATCTGGTGGCAGGTGGATGGGAGATCAGCTCGATTAACAACGCCTACAGTGGCCAGCCGATCACGATTGCCTATGGAGCTTTCCCGCCAACCACTTTTCAGGTGTCGGGCATTCAGCAGGATTTCCGAGGCGCGAATAATTACCGGGTGAATCTGCTAGGCGACCTCGTCAATCACTCGGATAACCACATTGCCCATTTTTTCAATCTGAGCAACGTCCTTGTGCCCACCGATCCAAGCCGCCCATTTGGCAGCGCCGGCCGGAATATCGCTCGCAGCGATCCTTTCTGGCAGGTGGATTGTGCCGTGAACAAGACTTTTGCGCTGCCCTCGGAGCGGCTGCGGTTGCAGTTCCGTGCCGAGATCTTCAACCTTCTGAATCACACCAACTTCCTGGCCCCCAATTCGACTTGCGGAGCCTGGAATGCAATCACGGGCGTTTGCACGCAAGCCAGCTTTGGAACCATTACAAGCACCTTTGACCCGAGGCTGATCCAGTTCGGTCTGAAGCTGAGCTTCTAGCGATCAGGAAAGTTTACTTCGGACGCGCTCACTCAGAGCCTTGCCGTCCACCCGTTTGCCGGACAGCTTGGCTTGTGCGGCTTTCATCACGATGCCCATCTGTTTGGCGGAAGTCACTCCGGTCTCCTGGATGGCAGATGCGATCGCAGAGTCTATTTCTTCCTCGCTGGGCGCGCTTGGCATGTAGCTCTCGATCAGCTTCAGTTCGGCATCTTCCTTGTCGGCCAGCTCTGCCCGATCGCCCTTGCGGAACATCTCAGAGGCCTCGCGGCGCTGTTTCACCAGCGTGTTCAGGATCTGCAACTCGGCGGGCTCGTCGAGCGGCTTCATCCCGTCGATCTCCTGCTTCTTAAGCGCAGCCTTGATCATCCGGATCGCGCTGAGCCGACTTTCATCCTTAGCCTTCATTGCGGCAATCATGTCGGTTTGTATGCGATCGAGTAGCGCCATTTGTACCTCAGTATAATCGGCCACGTAGTAAGGGAAGACACCTTGGGAAGGTTTCTCCCCTCTGCACTCCTCTCTTCCAACTCCAGAATCACTGAAGGAAATTGATCGTCCCTTTCCCGTTTCCCCTCCGGGACAAGGATGAAGTAGTTGCGGCTTCGTATTCAGTCGTAATATATTGAAAAAGTCCGGGTTAAAAAATCGGGCAGAGCCTTTGCTCTGCGAGGCGATGGACGCTCACCTCTAACCGTCCCTGCAAAACAGGGAATGATAGCTCCTACCGATGGTAGGGGCTTTTCGTGTTTTAGGGCTCAAATGCCGGGGCGGCGCCAGGTGAAGTCTAATTTTGCGAAGGTTTACTCAACTCGTTGTTTCTTGCCTTCTTGTGCCTGCTGCAAGAAGCCAAGGCCCCCCTCTGTCGATCGAAGACTGTATTCGCCTTGCGCTGGCAGCGCCCTCTCCTCTGACGATTGCCAGGCAAGACGCACAAATCGCCCGATACGGGATACGTGCCGCCCAAGCAGGATTCTTACCCCAGGCGCAGCTCGGAAACGGGTTCATCTACAATAACGCGGCGCCGGGAAGTCGGACGTCTCTGCCGCCGGGAAGCGGCACTTTTGTCGCGTTGAACGGGATTCGCGAATACCAGTCCGCGATCGGCACGAGTTGGGAGATAGACACATCGGGTAGACTCCGGGCCGCACTCGCCCGCGCCCGCGCAGATCAGCAGATCGCCGGCACAAACGTTACGATCACGCAGCGCGATTTAAAACGTGCCGTGGCGGGAGCCTATTTCAGGGTACTCCTGGGCCGTCGGCTGGTCAGCGCTAACCACGCGGTGCTGACGGAGGCTGAGAGCTTCGCCGAACGCACACGACTCCTGGCCCAAGGTGGCGAAGTTGCCCAGGCCGACGTCGTGAAAGCAGCTTCCCAGGTGTCGTTCCTCCAACAAGCTGTTCGCGCAGCTGAGCTAGAGGCGAGGATTGCAAATGCAGAACTGGCGTCCTTTTGGACCGCGGATGTGGACCACGAGCTTCCCCTCGCTGACATCTTGGAAAATCCACCGCCTCCGGAACCGGTAAATCAAGCGCAGCACCAGCCTTTTCTTCGCCGCCCAGAGTTTAACTTTTTTGACGCCCAGCGTAAGGGATTTGAAGCAGACTACCGCCGCGAGCGGTCTTTTCTTTATCCGCAGCTCACATTCAATTTTCAATACGGGATTGATTCGAACCGCCTGACTCTGCGTGACCGCGGCCAAGCAGCATTTTTTACCTTCAATATTCCCCTCTTTGATTGGTTCCGGACACGCAGTCTAGCCGAACAGTTCGGTCTTCGCGCGCAGAAGGTCGATACGCAACGAGACATCTCAACACGCACCTTTTCTCGTGATTACGAGATAGCTCGCTCAAGAACGAAGCTCATCTACGATCAGATTCCGCTGACTGAATCGCAGGTGAGAACTTCCGAGGAAAATCTGAAACTAGCCCGAGTACGGTACGAGGGCGGGGAGGGCCCGGCGCTCGACGTCGTCGCCGCTCAGAGCCAGCTTGCCCAAGCACGAACGAATTACTTTCAGGCACTCGCAAATTACGCAAATGCCAAGTTTGACCTTGAGGTGGCTACGGGCCAATGAAATGTCCCTCGATTGTACTCTGTGCGGCGTTGCTGACGAGCTGCGCCTCGAAGAAAGAAGAAGCACCGGAAAAGCCGGTCGTTGCCGTGAGGATCGCGCGAGCAGAACTCGCCGACTTGCCGCAGGTTATCAACGCGCCGGGAACACTTTTCCCCCGCGAGCAGGCAAACATCGCAGCTCGGATTACCGCACCAATTCGCGAACTGAGAGTAAAAAAAGGTGACACAGTCAAGACCGGTCAGATCCTAGCGCTCTTGGAAAATCGAGACGTCCTCGCCCAGCAACGTGAAGCCCAGGCCGCCGTTCAAGATGCCGAGGCAAACCTTCAAAAGACCGTGAGCGGCACTTTACCAACAGACTTGGAACATGCACGCGGGCAGGTCGAGACAACGCAAGCCGCTCTCGACCAAGCGCAGAAAAACTTCGAGCGCAGGCAACAGCTCTTTCAACAAGGCGCAATTCCACAACGAGACCTCCTTCAGACACAAACTGAGCTTGCGACCGCGCGCGCCAACTACAACGTGGCGCAAAGATCGCTAGACCTCCTTCAGAACCAATCTCAAGGAAGAGAAATCGCAATCGGGAAGAGCCGAGTCGAGCAAGCGCAGGCCAGACTCTCAGGCGTTAACGCCGGCCTT
>JBBSHP010000012.1:0-20411 GCA_038232555.1 Bryobacterales bacterium | reverse complement strand
GCCAAAGCGCCGGAAGCGGCGGTCCTATCCGCGCGCGGCGTGGCGGCACCAGACAGGGTTTCCCTTCAGGAAAGATGGGACAAAGTAAGTGGCATTGGGCATTCCTGCCTGCTACTGCCGAACCAACACGAAACAGTACGGTCGCACCGGCACGCTATACTACCGATATTCCCAATCGAATCTCAAAACCGAAGTCAACGTCCGCCGCCCCATCCACCCTAGTGAAAAAGTTGAGACAGAAATGGCGCGAGACGGGTGCGGAACCAAGTGAAAGCAAATAGCGCCGTCCTTCTGCTCACCGCCTTGAGTGCCGCGGCCCAACCGCCCGGCCCAGTGACCATCGCTAGCGCCGTTGAGCAAGCCCTCAAGAATTACCCGTCCATCCAGGTCTCCCAGGAGCAGCTCAACGCGGCCTCCGCCGCCATCACCCTCGCGCGCACCGCTTACCTGCCGCACGTTGACGCCCTGGCGCAAGCCAATCGCGCCACTCGCAACAATGTGTTCGGCCTGCTGCTCCCCCAAACTGTCATCGCCGGCATCTCCGGTCCGGTGCTCGGCACCAACAACACCGGCACAGCTTGGGGCAGCGCCCTGGGAACCCTGGTCACCTGGGAGCCTTTCGATTTCGGTCTGCGCCGGGCCAATGTCGCTGTTGCCGCCGCAGGGCGCACTCAGGCCGAGGCCGCCCTCCAGCGCACGCAGTTCGAGGTGGCGGTCACGGCCGCCGATGCGTACCTCACTTTGATCGCCACCCAGGAAACAGTGCGGGCTGCACAGGCTGGAGTCGATCGCGCGGAAACAGTGCAGCGCACCATTCAGGCGCTGGTGGACGCCGAGCTGCGTCCCGGAGCGGAATCGTCGCGCGCCCAAGCCGAAGTGGCTGCCGCACGAACGCAACTTATCCAGGCGGAGCAGGCCAGAGACGTCGCTCGCGCTAGTCTTTCCCGCTTCACTGGGGCAGAGCCTGCCGGGATCGCAACGGCAGCAGCCAAGTTGTTGGAGCTTCCTCCCGAAGCAGACCCCGCCCCTCTCAACATTGCCGCGAATCCAGTTGCTCTGGAGCAGAACGCCGCCATAGAACAAGTCACCGCGCAACTGCGTGCGCTGGAGCGGTCCTACTTCCCACGCTTCTTTCTGCAAGGCTCGGCCTACGCCCGCGGGACTGGCGCCGAGCTCGATGGCCGTCTCCTCGGCGGAGTCAATGGTCTCGCTCCCACCACCCAGAACTTCGCCCTCGGCTTGACGGTCACTTTTCCCGTTCTCGATCTGCCCGCAATCCGCGCACGGGAAGCCGGCCAAGCGGCCAGTATGCGTGCTCAAGCCGCACGCTCCCGCCAGCTCGCTGTCGATCTCCGGGCCCAATGGGATGTGTCCGTCGCCATGCTGCAAGGGGCTCGCAGAGTAGCGGCCAATGCGCCGGTTCAGGTCGCGGCAGCGCAATCCGCCTCCCAACAGGCTCGCGCCCGCTATGAAGCCGGGCTGTCCAATATCCAGGAGGTTGCCGACGCCCAGCGTCTACTCACTCAAGCCGAAATCGATAACGCACTCGCCCGCCTCGCGGTGTGGCGCGCTTTGCTTGGGCTCGCTACCGCCGCCGGCGACCTTCAACCTTTCTTGAGCCAGGCTGCTCGCTAACCCATGCGCCTCGTCCTGGCCGCGCTGCACCGTCCCATCACCGTCGTCATTGCACTCATCGCAATAGCTCTCTTCGCCGTGCTGGCCGTCCAGCGCATGCCCGTCGATATCTTCCCGCAAGTCGGCGATCCCGCCATCTACGTTGCTCAGCCTTACGGCGGAATGGACCCCGCTCAGATGGAAGGTTACCTCACTTATTACTACGAGTATCACTTCCTCTACATCACCGGCATCGACCACGTCGAAAGCAAAAGTATTCAAGGCGCTGCCCTCATGAAACTCGTTTTTCATCAAGGCACCGACATGAGTCAAGCCATGGCGGAGACCATCGGTTATGCCAATCGCGCCCGGGCCTTCATGCCGCCCGGCACCGTGCCGCCTTTCATCACACGTTTCGATGCGGGCAGTGTTGCCGTCGGCCTTCTGGTGTTCAGCAGTCCCACGCGCCCCCCCGGCGAGATGCAGGATTTTGCGCTGAACCGCGTGCGCCCACTCTTCGCGACGCTCCCGGGAGTTTCCGCTCCCCCACCTTTTGGCGGTAACCAGAGAACGATCGTCATCACGCTCGACCCCGACAAGCTGCACCAATACCAGGTCTCTCCGGAAGAAGCCATCGCTGCCGTCAACAAGGCATCCATCGTCATGCCGTCCGGCAATATGTGGACCGGAAATCTCAATCGCATCGCCCGAACCAATTCCTCTTTAGGAGGGAATCTCGCCGACCTGCTGAGCACCCCCATCCGGCCTGTCTCTGGCAGCACGGTCTACCTGCGCGACCTGGGGAGCATCGAGAATGGAACCGATATCGTCACCGCTTATGCGCATGTGAACGGCAAGCGCACCGTCTATATCCCCGTTACCAAGCGCGCCGATGCCTCCACTCTCGCGGTTATCAACCGCGTTAAAGCCGCTCTGCCCGATTTCAAAAAAGCCGTTCCTGACGACGTCGATGTCCGTTTGGAGTTCGATCAGTCTCCATTCGTCACGAATGCCATCCGGGGGCTGATCACCGAAGGTCTGCTCGGGACCGTGCTCACCGGCCTCATGGTTCTCATTTTCCTGCGTGACTGGCGCAGCGCCTTGATCGTAATCGCAAACATCCCCTTCGCATTGCTCGCTGCGGTGGTGCTTCTATGGGCCACTGGCCAGACCCTCAATATCATGACTCTGGGCGGACTGGCCCTCGCCGTCGGAGTTCTCGTCGATGAGGCCACCGTCGAGATCGAGAACATTCACACTCAGATGTTGCCCGGAGTGTCCCGCGCCAGCGCCGTCATCGAAGCCTGTAGCCGGACCGCCCTCCCGCGCCTTTTGTCGATGCTCTGCATTCTGGCCGTCTTCGTGCCGTCGTTCTTTATGACCGGCGTCGGACGCCAGCTCTTCATTCCGCTCTCAACCGCCGTCGGCTTCGCAATGATCGCGTCCTACCTCCTGTCCAGCACTCTGGTTCCGGTCTTCTCCACGTGGTTCCAACAGAGCCGCGCGCGCGAGCAAGCGGGTGGTCGTCTGCGCGGCTTCTACGATTCATATTTGAACGCGGTCATGCGCTTCCGATGGCCCCTGGTGCTCGGCTACTTGGCGGTCTCACTCGCATTCCTCTACATTTTTCTGCCCACCCTGGGAACTGAAATCTTCCCCGACGTCAATCCCACGCTCTACCGCATTCATTTGCGCGCCCCCTCCGGCACCCGTGTGGAAGAGACGGAGCGCATCGTGCTCCGCGCCCTCAACATCATTCAGCACGAAGCCGGACCGGACCACATCGCCATCACTTCTGATTTCGTCGGCGTGCAGCCGCCCAGCTACCCCGTCAGCCTCATCCACCTCTTCACCAGCGGACCCCAGGAGGCCATTATCCAAGTCTCGCTAAAGCCCCATAGCCCCCGCGGCGAAGGGCTCCGCGAAAAGCTTCGTGAGGCTCTCCACCGCGAATTGCCTGGCTTGCAAATCTCATTCGAGGCTAGCGATATCGTCAGTCAGGTCATGAGCTTCGGCTCCCCCACGCCGATCGAAATAGCGGTGCAAGGCGCCAGCCTCCCGGACGATGCCGCTTTCGCAAAGAAAGTTCGCGAGCAGATGGCCAAGCTGAGCTTCCTGCGCGATCTACAGTTTGGACAGGAGCTGAATTACCCCACCATGGATATCAACATCGATCGCGATCGTGCCGGGCAATTTGGCCTCACCATGGCTGATGTTGTTCGCTCCGTAGTGCCTGCCACTTCTTCATCGCGCTTTGTCGAGCCGAACTATTGGCGCGATCCCGCCTCCGGCAACGCGTTTCAGATTCAGGTTCAAATGCAACAGAACCGGATGCAGGGGGTCGAGCACCTCGCGGATATTCCGGTGATGAAAAACGGAGGCTCGGATACCCGTTTATCCGATATGGCCGTCCTCAAGCCAGGAACCATGCCCGGCTTGATCGAGCGCTATAACGGCCAGCACGTTGTCAGCCTGACGGCCAACATCCACGGCATCACTTTGGGGCAGACGGTGTCAAAACTGAACCAGGCTGTCGCGGCCGCCGGTGCCCCGCCCAAAGGTGTTACCGTCAAAATTCGAGGGGAAATACCCGCGCTGGAGCAAACCATCTCAGGCCTGCGTACCGGTCTGTTGCTGGCCGTGCTCGGGATATTTCTGCTGTTGGCCGCCAATTTTCAGTCCCTGCGCTTGGCCCTCGCCATCGTCTTGACCATACCGGCCGTGTTGTGTGGTGTGATTCTGATGCTTCTGATTACCGCAACCACTTTGAATGTCCAGTCTTTCATGGGGGCGATTATGGCGATTGGCATCGCGGTTGCCAACTCGATTCTGCTGGTCACCTTTGCGGAACGCTTGCGCCTGGAGGGCAGGGAAGTCTTTGATGCGGCTCGCGAAGGAGCAGGCAGTCGCTTGCGTGCCATACTCATGACCGCGGCGGCGATGATCGCAGGTATGATTCCCCTAGCTCTCGGTCTGAGCGAGGGAGGCTCTCAATCCGCGCCTCTGGGCCGGGCCGTCATCGGAGGCCTGCTTGTTTCCACCTTTGCAACGCTCACCATCCTGCCATCCATCTACGCCATCCTGCAACGCAAAGCTTCCACGGCTTCGCCCTCTCTCCTACCCGATGCTCATTAAATCGTCCGTCCTAATCCTTTCCTGCGCGTCGCTGGCGCTGACGCAAACCACCCATTTCGTTCCGGTGGTCTCGAAAAGCGTCTCCCGAACCATCCAGCTTCCCGCCGAACTTCAGCCGTTCCTGAGCGTACCCATCCATGCCCGCGTCTCCGGATATGTGCAGCGGGTGCTGGTGGACCGGGGTAGCCAGGTCAAACCTGGGCAGCTCCTCATCGAACTCAGTGCGCCCGAGATGAAGGCTCAAATAGCCGAGCAACAAGCCAGGATCGAGGCGGCCGAATCGGAAAGGCTGCAAGCTCAGGCCAACCTCTCCGCCCTGCAAAGCACCGCCGAACGTCTCAGAAAAGCATCCCAGACGCCGGGCGCTATCGCCGGCAACGAACTGGTCCAGGCTGACAAACTAGTGGAAGCCGCTCAAGCTACCGTCCGCTCCCGAGAGCAGGCCAAGCGCTCCACCCAGGCTGCCGCCCAGGCTCTCAGCGACATGCAGGCTTATACCCGGATCACTGCCCCATTCGCGGGCGTCATCACAGAACGGTTCGTTCATCCCGGCGCATTAGTCGGGCCCAATAACACGGCGGAGCCGCTACTGGTCTTGCAACAGATTTCGCGCTTGCGGCTCGTCGTTCCCGTACCTGAAGCGGATGCGGGAGGGATTGCAAAAGGAGCCCACGTCCAGTTCCACGCCCCCGCCTATCCCGAGAAAACTTACTCCGGCACGGTGGCCCGCGTGTCTCACGCGCTCGACTCTAAAACCCGCGCCATGGCGGTGGAACTCGACGTCTTCAATCGCGATGGCTCTCTATCGCCAGGCATGTTTCCTACCGTCAACTGGCCGGTCCGCAGCAGCCATCCAGCGCTCTTGGTCCCTAAGACCAGCGTGGTGACCACCACCGAGCGCACGTTCGTAATTCGTAATCAGAAGGGCCGCGCCGAGTGGGTTGATGTGAAAAAAGGCGCCCCGGAAGGGGACCTGGTACAAGTCCAAGGCAACCTGCAACCCGGCGACAAAGTAGTGCGCCGGGCCACCGATGAACTCCGAAACGGCGCACCCTTTCCCTAGTGGCCGGGCGCTTTAGAACTGGCCAGACCTTTGAGATTCCAGCCGCAGATCCGGCTGGCTTCCATCTTGTTGCCGTTGGGTCCCGGCCAGTGCGTCTCCAGGCTGAGGTAGCCTCGGTAGCCGTCCGCGATCAGCGCGGCGATTTGGCCTTTCCAGTCGATGTCCCGGGTGCCCAGCGGCCCCCATTCGGGGGTGTGATTGTTCACGCTGCAATCTTTGGTGTGGACATGAACGATCCGGTCTGGTGGCAGTAGCTTGTATCCGTACGGGAAGGGATCTTCGCCGCCCACGTAGGCGTTCGCCGGATCCCAAACCACTTGGAGGTTGGGATGTTTTACACGCTCCAGCACTCGGGCCGTCTCGGCGGCTGTTCCTATGTTGCAGGCGTGTTCGTTTTCGAGGCCGATGATCAGGTCCTCTTTAGCGGCTTTCTGGGCCAGATCGTGCAGGGCCGTTACCACGCCTTCGAAGCATTGATCGGGATCCACTGTGCGCCAGTAAGAGAACACGCGCACGATCCTGGCGCCGAGTTTTTTCGCAGTCGAAAAGGCCCGCTCCGTAAGCCGGGGCTGATCTTCAAAGGTGTGCTTTGAAGCGAACATGTCGTGCTGAAAGCGGCTGTCCACCGGAGGTGCCCCCGGCAATACGCACTTGAGTAGCGGTGACGCGATTGAGATGGCTTTGAACCCGCGCCGGGTCAGTGTTTCCTGAACCCGGTCCAACTCGGCATCGCTTAGATCGAGAATGTTCTTGCCACAAACCACGCGTAATTCGGCGGCCTTCATGCCGATCTCGTCCATCACGTCGAGAGCCGGGTCCAGGTCGGGGGAAAACTCGTCGGTGATGGCGGCGATCGGAAGCATTGGAGTCATTTACCCTCTTTGATAGTCAGAGATTGATTGGATTTGATGTTGCTCATTTTATCTTTGTGCCCGCTTGGCCAGGCGATCTCGATGCTCTTCACGGTCTCGTCGCTGCCCAGGCCGAAGGTCAGCGCGAGGTCGGATTGGGAGCAGTAGCTGGACCCGCTGTGGACGGTTTGGGTCTGCTTGCCCGAGGCGCTTTCAATCACCGCAACCGCTCCGAGCGCGCTGCGGTTCGACTGCGTGCCGGTCAGTTTCAAGCGCAGCCAGTGGTTCCGGTTGCCGCCGTCGTTCCGATAGAGGTAAGCTGGCCCGTTGTTCGTGCTGATGAGCAGGTCCAGGTCGCCGTCGCGATCGAAATCGCCGTAGGCGGCGCCCCGGGCTACGATCGGCCGTTGGATCTCGGAGCCAACCCGGCTGCTGACATTCTCAAACTTGCTCTGCCCGAGATTCCGGAACAGCAGCGGCGATTCGCGAAATTGAATCTTGGGCTGCACCCGGCCGATGTCCTCATCGATGTGACCGTTGGCTGCAAAAATGTCGGGATGGCCGTCCAGATCGTAATCGAAGAAGAAGACCCCGAACGCCAGCGTCAGCAGGCTCGAGCGGCCCACGCTGGACCGGGGCGCTTCATCGACGAAGAGGTTGTTGCCCTCGTTGTGATACAGACCGATCATCTGGTTTGAGAAGTTGCCGACCAGCAGGTGAGCTCGGCCGGAGCGGTCGTAATCCGATGAGTCGGTGCCCATTGCGCCCCGTGCCACGCCGTCTTCTCCAAAGGCCACCCCGGCCGCGACGGCCTCTTCGGTGAATGTGCCATTGTGATTGTTCCGGTACAGCTTATTCGGCTGCGTGTCATTGGAGACGAACAGATCGGGCCACCCGTCGTTGTTGTAGTCGAGCACAGTAATCCCGAGCGATTTGCTGGTCGGGTCGCCCACCCCGGCCTTCTGTGTGACGTCCTCAAACCGGCCGCCGCCCAGGTTCCGATACAGCTTCGAGGAATTACCTTTGTATGACTCCGGCGTGCAGTACGACTTCATCGATCCATCCAGGGAACAACGTATGTCGCCCTTCTGCGTCCATTGCACATAGTTGGCGACGAACAGGTCGGCCTTGCCGTCCCGGTCGAAGTCGAACCAGGCTGCGCTGGTCCCGAAGCTCGCGTTGTGAATACCCGAAGCTGCCGTCACGTCCCGGAACTTGCCTCCACCTTCGTTGTGGAACAGATGGTCGCCCTCTAGCGCCGTGATGTACACGTCCTCGCGGCCGTCGTTATCGTAGTCGGCGATAGCAACTCCGATGCCGAAGATAGAGAGGTCCAGGCCGCTGCCGGCCGTTATGTCGGTGAAGCCGCCCTTCTGATTGTTTCGGTAAAGCGCGGCCGTGGTCTTTCGTCCTCCCGTCCAATCCTTGCCGTTGATCAAGAGGATGTCGAGCCAGCCGTCCCCGTCTGCATCGAAGAATGCGCAGCCGGAGCCCATCGTTTCCGGCAGATACTTCTTCCCGGATTTGGCGGCGTTGTGGATGAAGCGAATCCCTGCCTGCGCAGTGACATCCGTGAAGCGGATCGACGCAGCAGGATTGGTCCCAAACAGGGCTAACGCCACCGCCGCGAGACAGAGAAGCTTCATGGTGCGACTTGTCCCATGTGGTCGTGGATGGCCTGGCGCTCATTGTTGGCTTCCGGGTTCCGAAGCCGGGCCTTCCCTGTGATTGCCTGGGAGGCTTCATCTGCTTTGAACCGCGCGAATAGCTTTTGTTCCCGATCTGCTTTAGCCCTGTCGCCCAGTCCTCGATAACTCAGCATCAGATTGTAATGGCACTGTACATCCTCGGGGTCCACCGAGATTACGCTTTCGAGTGCCTTCACGGCTTCCGCGTAGTTGCGCTGCAGGAAGAGAATCCGGCCGATCTGGTTGAGCACCACACGATCGCGCGGGTACCCCGACTGCACCCGGCGGAGTGATTGCAGGGCGCCCTCGTAATCACCATCCGCTTTCTGGATCATTGCTTTGAAAAACCAGATCCGTCCCAGCTTGGGGCTGATGTCGAGTGCCTTTTGCACGTACGCCTTGGCTGCCTCTGTTTCTCCTTCCTGAATTAGTGCACGGGCCACGTTCAGCCAACCGTCCGCGTAACCCGGCTCGGCCTGCGTCACCTTGTTGAATGCGTATTCGGCGCCTTTCAGGTCGCCTTGCAGCAGCATCCCGATGCCCCAGTCATTCCAGCGCTCCCGGTCCTGTCTGCGCACAACGGGATTCCAATCCGTCGCTGCACCGTTGAGGTTCAGCTTGGTAGTTGCTGTCGCCAGTGTGATCACGGGAAGGTTCGGGATGCGATCTTTGATCTGGCCGGAAACGTTGGCGGGGATATTCGCCTTTACAAACGAGAACTCCCGGCTGTCATGATTCACATCTACCAGCGAAGCCGGCTGATTCGGAAGGGGCTGCCCTGCATAGGAGAACTCCGTGTAGAAGCGCGAGAACTTCCGGTAGTTGAGCTTCGCTTCGAGCGTCACCGGACCTCGTGCGTCTTTCGGAATCTGAATGCGGTAATGGACGACATCAGCCGCGCCGGGAGGGATCAGGTGGACATACAAGACGCTCCGGGCCTGAAAGGCATTGCGCTTGTTGATCTCGTTGCCGTCGGCATCCAGCAGATAGGAACGGTAGAAATGGGCGCTCTTGTCTACCGGGCCGTTGTCTTCGACGCCGCCACTCATGAAAATTACCCGCCCGCCGGCATCTCGGGCCTGCATCGCAAGCCAGACGTCGAAGGAATCAACTGTCCCCCCGGGGAAGAAGTGCCCAATCTTGCGGGTACGCACCACGGCATCCACGCGCACCGTGGAGCCCGGCTGAAAGCTTACCCCGGCCGCATCGAGTGGCGCTGCGATCTGCCCTACATCGCGGATCGTAACCGGACCGGTTTGTTGTGACTCCTCGCCCACTGCAAAGGTCGAGTTGACCTGCGGGGCATCGTTGCCGCTTGCGGATGCGCGCAGTTGCATGGGGGGCCGGCTGGAGCTGTCGGGCGACGCCGCGAACAGATCGACGGTGATAAAGCCAGATTTCAGGAACTGCTCTTCCGCACGCATTTGAGTGGGATCCTGATTGACATACGGGACGGCCGTATTCGCGGCCGGGAACCGATGCGAGTGTACTTTGCCGCCGTGGTTCCCGGGGTCGGTCGAGTCCGTGAGAGGCATATGGCAGTCGAGGCAGGTGGACGTCTTCTCGGGGTAGTAGAAAGATCGTGCGCCTTGCCCCGAGACTCCGCTGGCCTCCCAGTTATCGTAGTCGTCGAACCCGCGCTGCCAGCGGTAATTGTTCACGGGCACATCCAGGTGCACCTTGTGGCACGACGCGCAGAATTCGGCAGAATCCTGGCGCATGAACGTCTTCATGAACGTACGGCGGTGCGGCTCAGGATTCAGGTACGTCAGGAAGGAGTCGATTCCGGCGATCACTCGATTCTTGCTGGAGGCCAGTTCATGGAGCGGCGGGTAAGCCACGGTGAAGTCCCCATTGCCCATGGAACTCCCCACCTGCGTGATCGCATGGCACGACATGCAACCCAGACCATTCTGCGCTTCCGGCGTATCGATTTGGTCCTTGATAGGCTTGTCGAAACGCCCATTGAAGAAGACCGCGTGATCGTGGCAACCGGCGCACCATTTGCTGCCTTGCACGCCTGCAATGCTCTGCATGTATTCGATAGACTTCCGATAGAACTGGTTGTTGAACGATGCAAAGTGATGCATCGACCCTTGCCACTGTTCGTAGATGTCTTTGTGGCACTCGCCGCATTTCTTCGAATCCATGAAGAAGTTGGAGGGGATTGTGCCGCCGACATTCGTGCGCGAGGAGGAAGGCCAAAAGGGCGACTTCGGGCCGCCGCCTTCTTCCGACATCGACACGGGGACCAGATGGGGGTTCCGGATGCGATCGTCGGGGAGGTTAAACTTCCGCACAACAAGACCCGCTAGCACCAGTCCGATAAACGTGATCGTTGTTTGGAAAAGGCGAGGGTAGCGGCGCAGGTACGGTAGCAGTGCCACTGCCCCAAGTAAGGCGAACCCCACGTGCAGCCAGACCGCCCAGCGATTCGGGGTGGTGGCGCCGGAGTAAGTCAGGAACAGGCCAAGTACAAAGGCGATGACGAACAGAGCGGTTGCCAAGCCAGCCGCGCGGTTACGGGCGATCGCCCAGACAAAGCCTGCCGCTGCTACGATCCCGAGCACCAGATGAAGCAGCACGTTGGCCACGTACAACACGGTCGGGCTTGGGAGAGCGGCCATGTAAGCGGCATTCAGCAGCAGTGCCAGAAAAACTACGGCGAACAGGCGTCGCATTATCTGCTGGCGAGGGGCCGAATCAGGACCAGTGCCGGCCGGCTGTTGTACTGCTTGCGGTATGCGGCGTGAACTGCGTCGGTGGGGTAGCGCTCCTTCGCTCCGTATGGATATTGCGTCATGGCGTGAAATGGCAGGGGTTCAACGGTTTGGGAGTGGGCTGTATTGGCATCGCGATCTTTGGCCCAGCCATCTACTTTGAGCACGAAATCACGTTTCCAGCCCTGTTTCAGTACGGGCAATTTGCTGGCTTCGAATTCCAGGCGGAGCTCGTCACCGGCTCCCATGATGACGAACCGATCGTCGGGGTCTTCCACCAGTTCACGAACCTCACCGTAGCGGGTGTACAAACCTGATGTTGGGTTCCAGTACGATGTGGCCGTCGAAGCGGGATAGTAAAAGGTCTCCGGCTGGGTACGCTCGGGATGGATCGTCGATCCAGAAAAGCCACGGAATCTCACTTCAGCCGAAGCGGTGGGCACCCGCGTGGTTTTCAAGCCCGCAGCTGTGGTCGTGTCGTCACTGAGGAAGATCTCATCCCAATAGACGCACATATTGGTTACGATCCGGATGTCGCGCGATGCCGTGAGAAATTTCCCACTGAGATCCACGGCAATCGTTTTAGGCTTCCCGTCGGGCATCCCCATATCTTCGATGACCGTTTGCCAGTGACCCGCCCGGTTTTTCACCTGTAAATACGGGGGAATCAGGCCGCCCCTGCCTTCCTGGGAAGCAGCCAGAAAAGTGCTGCCGTCGGCCCAATCGACCCAACCATTTAGGATCAGCAACGTCTTCTTGCTGGATGCAGCGGAAATGCTGAAATCCAGGTTCAGGGTATGCAATTCAGCGATACCAACCTGATCGCGGCGGAATGTATCCACGTACCGGTGGTCCCGCGCCAGCACTTTCGGCAGCACATCCCGGCCTTCGCCGTCGCGGGCCCGTTGCGGGTAGATTCGGTTCGCCACTGCGTAGAGCCGGAAATCGGGGAAGGGCGGTCCCTTCCATTTCTCGCTGGTGAAGACTTCGACTCCGGCCGGGTGATCGACGGCGAGCAAGCGGATCTGGTCCAGGTAAGAGACCTCGCTCAACTCCTCCGTGAGGCGGATCTGATACTTGCCGTTCGAAGCCACAAGTGCTTCTCCAGGGATCTGGATATACTCGTCGTGATCGGTTGCGAAGTATTTGCCGTCACCGGAACTCGCACCCAGAGGAGCCACTCCGAGTACGTCGGTGATGAACTGGAACTCGCGTCCGTTCCAAGTCCAGATCATGGGGCAGGAGCCGGAGAGCCGCTGCGCCTCCTTGTAGTTATAGGCCCGCCCGGCAGCTTGTTTGGGTTCGTTTTGAATCAGGCCGTTCGGCCAGGTGATTCGGACGGTATCCGCCTCGCCGCGGCCCCCTAAGTCGAAGACCAACGGCACACCTTCATAAATTTTTTTCTGATAGGATGCCCCGGCTTTCACTTCCACCTCAGCGCCGTACGCCAGCTTCAGGTTTTTGACCCCGTTCAGCGCAACCGTGATCGCCTTGGAGTTGCCTGCGGCAGGACCGGGGACGCTTCCATCAGCCCGCGGAGCGGCCGCGACTTCGAAGCGGCCATGCCGGTTCAACAAGGTCCCCGAAGACGACACGATATCGAGCCAGCTATCGTGATTCACGTCCTCGGCACGTAGCCATTTCGATCCGGGCGAAAGCTGTGGCAGACCGACCGCTTCGAACTTCCCGGCCAGCTTATCGGCATATAGGATTCCGGCGTGATTCTGATAGCTGACCACCAGATCAAATGCCTTGCTGTCGGCCTGCCAGCGGTACAGCATCCCCTCAACGGCATGTCCGGGGGCGATCGGGAAATCAGCGGTATGATCAGCAAAACCGGCGGAACCTCGGTTTCGCAGCAGCACCGATTTCTCGCCGAAGAGGAACAGATCCAGATCGTAATCGTGGTCGTAGTCGAGCCAGACTGCTTTCTCGAAGCGTCCTGCCGGGAGCTTGGCATCGACTTTGATGAACTTGCCCTTGTTATTCCGGTACAGGAGCGGACCCTGTTCCGTCAAGACGCACAAGTCTGCCCATCCATCGTTGTCAAAATCGCCAGCGGCTACTGAGAGCACGTCTTTGATAGTTGGGAGCCCCGAATCGCTGATGAGCCGGCCGTTGATGGTGAGAGTTATGCCGTTTTTACTCCAACGCAGGACATCAGCTTTGCCATCGCCATCGGCATCCAGCAGCAACTGGCCATCGGCGTTGGGCGGCAGCACAATTCGCGGCAAAGTGGCGGGAACGGCTGCGTCTTTAAGATCGATCGGGTCGTAGATCTCGGCGTAGTCGCTCCACTCCATGTCTTCCGCGATGGCCGCGCCCTCCTGCTGTTTCTTCAGCTTTTGAAACATCGCAAGCTCTGCCGCCGCAGGATCCTTCTTCCCTTGCTGCCGGTAGACGTTGTACAACTGGAAATGCGGCGCCGCGAGATCGCCGTTTAACTTGGTCGCAATTTCAAACTGCTCCTGAGCCTTTTCGATCTGGCCGGCTTGCTTGAACAGCACGCCCAGGTTGTAATGCGATACCGGCTCGTTCGGGACCAGCTCGATCATCTTCTGAAACTGAGGTATCGCTTTTTCGAAATCGCCTTCTTTGCGAAACACGACGCCCAGATTGAACCAGGTGTGCGGCAGCTTGGGGTCTTGCTTTTGAACCTTGAGCAGTTCAGCGACACCATCCGGGGTCTTGCCGGCCCGGAGCAGCGCCAGGCCGTAATTCAGACGCTCACGAGCGGAGTTGGGTGCGAGGCTTAGAGCCTGCCGGAATTGCTCAACGGCCTGGACCTGAGTGGTCGGATTCTCATAGAAAGCTTTGCCGAGATTGCGATGCTGCCAGAGGCGTTCCTCCAGACCGGTGTTCGCGGGAGCCGCAAATAGCACGAGACAAGAGGAGAGCCAGAGTCGCTTCATCTGCGCGGGGTTAAGTACGATTTTATCCCAGCCCCGTCCTAACAGCATTTGGCCCGCTGATACTTTCTCAACAACCGGTCATCGCAGAAACGCCGCCATTCCTGGGATGAGTGGACGCGGCCGTGAGCGATCAGGTAGCGCTGATAGGGCGTTTCATCTGAGAGCTCGCGCAGGAGTCCGACCAAGACGCGCCAGAAGCTCCTCACAATTCCCCCGGCTGCAAACGGGTCAGGACGAATGGAGATTCACCCACCCTGGCTTGGCTGCTTCCGCGCAAAACACCTATCCAGACCCGCACCGAATCAACCAACACTGTTGCGACCAGGATCAGGAACATCCCGCAAATGAAGGCATCCAGCCGGGCGTTGAATATCTGGGTCTTGGTTGCGAGTACATTGGCAGCGGCCACTGTCCCGGCATCTAACGCGGATTGCAGCTTACTGGCTTCGGCCAAGAAACCGAGGCGAGGTTGATCGGAGAAGATTTTCTGGTAGCCTGCGCTGAAGGTCACGATCAAGAGCCAAGTCAGCGGGACACAGGTGATCCACATGTATTTAGCACCGTGCATCTTGATGAAGATGGTAGTGGCAACGCAGAGCGCGATGGCGGCCAGCAGTTGGTTGGCGATCCCAAATAGCGGCCACAACGAATTGATGCCGCCCAGTGGATCGCGCACGCCCTGATAGAGGAAATAGCCCCAAGCCAGAACCACCAAAGCGCTGGTTAGCAGCACGCCGGGCATCCAGCCAGTTCGCCCCAGGGGTTTGTAGACGTGCCCGAGCAGGTCCTGCAGCATGAAGCGGCCCACCCGTGTGCCCGCATCGATCACGGTCAAGATGAACAGAGCTTCAAACATGATGGCGAAGTGGTACCAGAACGCCAGGAGAGCGTGGCCCCCCGAGGTGGCTTCCGTAAACCGCGCGAAAATCTGCGCCATCCCAAGAGCCAGGGAGGGGGCTCCGCCGGTGCGGTAGAACAAACTTTTCTCGCCGACGTTCTCTGCCAGGGTGTTCATCTCCTCGGGCGTGACTGGAAAACCCCAGTTGGTGATGGTGGCCGATGCCGCCGCTGGAGTTGTCCCCACCACGCCCGCCGGCGAGTTGACAGCGAAGTACACTCCCGGATTTAACGAGCAGGCTGCGATTAAAGCCATGATGGCGACGAAACTTTCGAGCAGCATCGAGCCGTAGCCAACGGGCCAGGCGTTTCTTTCGCGCGCGATCAATTTTGGAGTGGTGCCCGAAGAGATCAGTGCATGAAAGCCCGAGATCGCCCCGCAAGCGATGGTGATGAAGCAGAATGGAAAGATCTTGCCCGCAAAGATCGGCCCTGTTCCATCCACGAAGCGGGTAAACGCGGGCAATTGGAGCTGCGGCCGCACAAACAGCACTCCCACCCCGAGCAGGATGACTACTCCGAGCTTGACAAACGTGCTGAGATAATCGCGTGGTGCAAGCAGCAGCCACACCGGGAGGGCGCTGGCGCAGAAGCCGTAGACGATGATGGCGAATGCGATCGCCACGCCTGAAAACGTAAACCAAGGCGCCAGCACGGACGAGTTAGCGACCGCTTGCCCTCCGAAGATGCTGGCCATCACAAGTACGAATCCGATGGCGGAACACTCCAGCACTTTTCCGGGGCGCCAATATCGTAAATAAAGGCCCATGAACAGCGCTATCGGCATGGTCGCGGCGATCGTGAAGGTGCCCCACGGACTGCCTTTTAGGGCATTCACTACGACCAGAGCGACCACGGCGAGCAGGATGATCATAATGAACAGAACCGTGACCAGTGCTGTGAAGCCGCCTACCTTCCCAATCTCTTCGCGAGCCATCGCTCCCAGCGACTTTCCATCTCTGCGCATGGAACAGAACAGAATCGCAAAGTCTTGAACGGCTCCGCCAATCACCGCGCCGATGATGATCCACAGGGTGCCTGGCAAGTAGCCAAACTGGGCCGCGAGGGTGGGACCTACCAGGGGCCCGGGACCCGCGATGGCTGCAAAATGGTGTCCAAACAGGATCCACTTGTTGGTGGGTTCATAATCGTGGCCGTCCCGCAATCGCTCAGCGGGTGTAGCACGGGTATTGTCCAAGGCCATGACCTTGCAGGCAATGAATTTCGCGTAAAAGCGGAACCCTATGGCATAGGTGCACACTGCCGCGATTACAATCCACATACTGTTGATGGGCTCGCCGCGGTTGGTCGCTATCCCAGCCAAACAGAGTGCGGCGGTAAGGGCCACCGCGGCCCAAAGCAAATGACCGGCAATGCGTTTCATTCGGATAAGTTTATTAGTGTAGCGTTTTAGCGGGCCCGGTTGGTAAAATTAAAGAGCACCCGGAGATACGGTGCGCACCTTTTTCTGTCCAAAGTTCATCCAATTATTTCATGGCTTTAGATTGCGAGCATCTCGCCCTACGCTTCGGCTTTTCTTTCGAGGATCTCTACAAGCGGGACGCTTTGGTGAGGCTGGATACCCGTTTCATTGAAGGGCTGGAAGCGACCGATACCGTTTTGCACCAACGATTGATGGCAGCCCGGGCGCAACCGGAAGTTGTATCGGACAAACAGGCTTCCGAACTGATCATCGAACTGGCTGCGCACCTGGAAGACTTTATCGGTGAGCTGTTCGGAATTCAGACGGAAGTACGCGCTCTGCAAGCCAAGCACGACCAGCTCGCGCCACTGTATGCCGTGAAGCGCAAGTTTGTTCAACGCAAGGCGCTGACTAACGTCACAACGGAACAGGCCACTGGCCTGGACGGCCCCGCGCTTGCAATTGCCCTGGAGACTCTGTTTAGCGAGCCTCTGACGGAAGCCGCTTTTGCCACGCACGTAGACCGGTGGCTACAACACGAACCGGAACATTCGACGCAACTGGCCATCGCGGCCGATTACGCCGCTTGGGCGACGCTCTCTCCGGCCGGGAAGGCCCGCCACAAAGATGGCGTGCTGTTCAAAGTGCCTCACAAACTGGATCTCAAGCACCTGGTGCCTGTTGAGGCGATCGAGTCCGGCGGCATTCAAAAGCTCCGTCTGCCTGCGATCCAGTGGCGCAATCGGGAAGGCTTCGGGCTCACCGATACAGGCATGGATCTGACGCACGCGCTGGATCAGGCCAGCTACTGCATCAAATGTCACAACCAGGGCAAAGACAGTTGTCGAACCGGACTGAAAGAGAAGAACGGGACCTACAAGGCCAGCCTGTTCGGCGTGACATTGAACGGTTGTCCACTCGACGAGAAGATCTCCGAGATGAACGTGGTGAAGCAGCGCGGCTATTCGATCGGCGGTCTCGCGATCGTTACCATCGACAATCCCATGTGCGCAGGGACCGGTCATCGGATTTGCAACGACTGCATGAAGTCCTGCATATTCCAGAAGCAGGAGCCTGTGGACATACCGCAAGTGGAAACACGCACGCTCAAGGATGTTCTGGAGCTGCCCTGGGGTTTCGAGATTTACAGCTTGCTGACCCGCTGGAATCCTTTGAACTTTGTTCGTCCGCTGCCGCGCCCCGCGTCCGGCTATAAAGTCCTGATCGCCGGTCTTGGCCCGGCGGGGTTTACGCTGGCCCATCATCTGATGAACGACGGGCACACGGTGGTGGGTGTGGACGGCCTCAAGATCGAGCCGCTTCCACCGGAGCTGTGCGGGGTGGGTCCACTAGGAGAACGCCAGCCGTTCCGGGCCATTCGCGATGTGGAAGATTTGCGCGAGAGATTGGATGATCGCGTGATGGCGGGCTTCGGTGGAGTGGCCGAGTATGGCATCACGGTTCGCTGGGACAAGAACTTCCTGAAGATGATCCGGCTGCTGCTGGAGCGGCGCGAAGAGTTTGCGATGTTCGGCGGTGTGCGGTTCGGCGGCACCCTGACCATCGACGGAGCGTTCGAGGCGGGCTTCGATCACGTGGCCTTGTGCGCGGGCGCGGGGCGGCCCACCATCATCCCCATGAAGAACGGCCTGGCCAAGGGCGTGCGCCAAGCATCGGACTTTCTCATGGCGCTGCAACTCACCGGCGCCGCCAAAACCAACTCAGTCGCGAACCTGCAGATCCGCCTGCCGGTGGTTGTGATTGGAGGTGGTCTGACTGCCATTGACACGGCCACTGAGTCACTCGCGTATTATCCGATTCAAGTGGAGAAGTTTCTGTCGCGTTATGAGGATCTGGTGGCAGCGCAGGGCGAGCATGCGGTGCGTGCGGGCTGGACGAGCGAAGAATCCACGACGGCAGAGCAGTTCCTGGCGCATGCGCGGGCTATCCGGGCGGAACGAGCCCAGGCTGCTCGCGAAGAGCGCGCTCCCCATCTGATCGGTCTGTTGAACACCTGGGGCGGGGTAACTATCGCGTACCGGCGCAGGCTGATCGATTCACCGAGTTATACGCTCAATCATGAAGAGGTTGCCAAGGCTCTCGAAGAAGGAGTGCAGTTTGCGGAATGCCTGAGCCCGGATTCGGTTGAAGTGGATCACTTCGGGCACGCGGCTGCTTTGCATCTTAGCCGCCACAGCGTGGATGAGAGCACCGGCAAGCTCTCCCCATCAGGAGAACCTGTGGTGCTGCCGGCCCGATCCATTCTGGTTGCAGCGGGTACGCAACCGAACACGGTGCTGGGCCGGGAAGATCCCAACAACGTTTTTCTGGACGGACGTTATTTCCAAGCTGTCGACGAAGAAGGTCTGCCGGTTAAGCCCGAAAAATCCGCTAAGCCCAGCACCCCTCGCGTGCTGATGTCGCTCCGCAAAGACGGACGCGGGATCAGCTTTTTCGGGGATCTGCATCCGTCCTTTGCCGGCAACGTAGTGAAAGCCATGGGCAGCGCAAAGCAGGGCTTCCCGGTGGTGAGCAAACTCCTCTCCGGGCGCGCGCCCTCGGAGCCCACCCCCGGGAGCCTGCTGCGCCGTCTAAATCACGAGTTGCGGGCGGTGGTGCATGAAGTGGTTCGGTTGACTCCGAACATTGTGGAGATCGTGATTCAGGCTCCTATGGCGGCACGTGCCTTTGAGCCGGGCCAGTTCTACCGTCTACAAAACTTCGAGACGTACGCGACTCGCGTTGACGGCACCACTCTGGCGATGGAGGGACTGGCACTCACCGGCGCGTCCGTAGATCGCGAACGCGGATTGCTTTCGACGATTGTTCTCGAAATGGGCGGATCGTCCGATCTGTGCGGTTTGCTCAAGCCGGGCGAGCCAGTGATTCTGATGGGGCCCACGGGCACGGCGACCGAAACTCCGGGCGACGAAACGGTTTTGTTGATCGGCGGCGGGCTGGGTAACGCAGTGCTGTTCTCGATCGGTCAAACGCTGCGAGCCAACGGCTCACGCGTGATCTATTTCGCGGGCTATAAGAAGATTGGCGACCGCTACAAAGTGGACGAGATCGAGAAAGCGGCGGATGCCATCGTGTGGTGCTGCGATGAGGCTCCGGGCTTTGCGCCGGAGAGGCCACAAGACAAAGCCTTTGTGGGCAATATCGTCTCAGCGATGGAGACTTACGCACGCGGCGACCTGGGGCCGGTCCCAATTTCCTTGACAGAGATAAACAGATTAGTGGTGATTGGATCGGACGGAATGATGCGCGCGGTGGCGCAGGCTCGCCATGGAGTGCTGGCGCCGTACCTTCGCCCGGATCACAAGGCGATTGGCAGCATCAATTCACCCATGCAGTGCATGATGAAAGAGATCTGCGCGCAGTGCCTGCAACTGCACAAAGATCCCAAGACCGGGGAGGAGACGGTGGTGTTTTCGTGTTTCAATCAGGACCAATCCCTGGATCACGTGGACTTCAGCAACCTGCGGACGCGCCTCTCGCAGAATAGCGTGCAGGAAAAGTTGACTAAGCAGTGGATTGATAAGTGCTTGGCGGAGGTCCCCACGCCCCGCGAGCTGGTGGCTCAGTAGATGGGCGTTACTGACTAGCGTCCGTCGTAGCCAACAGTAGTAAAAATGTTGCGGTTGCGGTTTAGCTTCCGTGTAACGCGAGCTGCGGTTCCGCCCAGGGGTGACGGCTTATGTCCGGGATCTTCAACGGTGCTGCGGGTTGTTGGCGCGTTCATGGTTTTGGCTGAGCTTATTGGCGACCGGTGGAAGTCATCTGCCGACTTTGACACTGGATTCAACAGCCAAAAAAGCAAGATGATATCCAGAGCGGCAAGTGCCACCATCGTCCAGAAGAACGCGGTGCGGCTCTGCACCTGAGGCAACTCGGAATCTTCCATGAATGAGCTGTTTGCCGTGGCGACCATGACGACCCTCCATCCCACATCTGTGCAATAGCAGTTCCAAACGAATGTGAGTGGCTAAGCTTGTAGCGTGTAACAAGTTGGAGCGAAACAACTGTCTGCCGGACGTGCCGCAAAAATTTCCGGTTACTGCAATAGAAACTTATTGAACCATGCAATTGTGCGCGCCCAGGCATC